>NZ_JBFUKT010000096.1:0-12065 GCF_056400705.1 Paenisporosarcina sp. P5_A11 | reverse complement strand
AATTAGACCAGTACCCGCTTCACGCATTAATAATTTCATTTTGCTTTGTTCTGCGATATCACCAGTTGCGATACCTCTAACTGCTACAGCTAGTGCCTGGGTACCACTATTTCCTGCCATTCCTGCTATTAGAGGAATAAAGACGGCTAATATCGCCACTTTATCTAATGTTTCTTCAAATATCCCCATTAAACTCGCTGTAAACATGCCTAAAAATAATAAAATAATAAGCCATGGCAGTCTTTTTTTAGCAGCAATTAGAGGTCCTTTATCAAACGTGTCCATCTCTGAGACGGCTGCTAATTTAGAGTAATCGTCATTAGCTTCTTCTTCTAAAACATCTAATATATCATCAACCGTGATAATTCCAAGTAAATGATTTTCAAAATCGACGACTGGCACTGCTAAAAAATCATAATCCTTAATCATTCTAGCAACTTCTTCTTGATCTTCACTAACGGAAACACTGACCACCCGATCGTTTCGAATCGAACGAATTAACGTATCCTCTTCTGCCATAATTAAATCACGCAATGATACGACACCTGTTAACTGATGGTCATCGTTAACAACAAATAAATAGTATATGGTTTCGGCTTCTGGTGCTGCATTACGTAAGATCGTCATGGCTGATCGCGCAGTTGAATTTTCCGGAATCGCAACATATTCGGTCGTCATAATTGAACCAGCCGTATACTCTTCATAGTGCAATAAATCTTTAATCTCTTGAGCTGATTCATTATCCATAATGGTTAAATAGCTGGCTACTTGATCTTTACCTAGCTCATTCAAAACGTCTACTGCATCATCCGCATACATTTCGGATAACATATCAGCAGCATACATTGTTTCCATTTCTTTTAAGAATGGCGCATATTCATCATCATCGAGTTCAATTGATTGAAAAATTTCGGCCATTTCTTTTGGAGAGAGATACTGATAGATAATTTGCCTACTGTCAGGTCCCACCTTTTCAAAAAATTGTGCCTGATCATACGGATGTAGCGCTAAAAATTCTTCTCTAAATGCGTCAACTTGGTGTTCATTTAACAATGACAATAATTGTTCAGCATCTAATTCATTTTCTTCATTATTCTTACGCTCTTCTATCATGTATGCTCCCTCCTTTCTTTAAAATGTTTTCATTTCTACTTTTTACATTGTATGGTTAGACTTATGATACCGCAATACTTTATTTTAGAGAGGTGAATGAATTGTCGTATGACATTATTGGTGATATACACGGTTGCTATGTAGAACTAATCTCATTAATTTCAAAGTTAGGCTATCAACAGGATAAGGGTGTATTTGTACATCCACCAGGTCGCAAGCTTGCATTTGTGGGTGATGCTACTGATAGAGGACCTCAATCACTTGCAGTCTTAGAGTTGTTATTCGCTATGCAAGATGCAAGGAACCTAAATTATTGCCCGGGAAATCACTGTAATAAACTTTATCGATTTTTAAAAGGAAGTAACGTGCAAGTTAGTCATGGTTTGGAAACAACTGTCGAAGAGTTTAACCAGTTACCTATAGGCAAAAAAATACATTTCAGGAAAAGGTTTATATCTTTTTATGAGGCTCTGCCATTGTATCAATCTCTTGACAATGATCAGCTTGTCATTGCTCATGCAGGTATTCGGCAAGATATGATTGGTAAACCTATTAACAAAAAAATCAGCACTTTTGTGTTGTACGGTGATATTACCGGCGAATGTCTTCCAGATGGTAGACCTATTCGAAGAGACTGGGCAAAGCATTATAAAGGTTCTACATGGATTGTTTACGGACACACACCAACAAAAGAAGCACGCTTTAAAAACAATACGATCAACATTGACACGGGTTGTGTATTTGGAGGGAAATTATCTGCATTGCGATACCCTGAGTTAGAAATAGTGTCTGTACCGTCTCTTCAACATTACGTGTCAGAAAAGTTTCACAAATTTGCAGATTAAGAAAGCAAATTCTTCATATCTTCTGGCATTGGTCTTGTAAAAGTCAGCATTTTTCCTGTCAGTGGATGTTTGATGTCCACTGATGCACAATGAAGTGCCTGCCGAGAAATTTGAGCTACGCTTCCTCCATATAAATCATCTCCAACGATTGGATGACCAATATGAGCTAAATGAACGCGAATTTGATGTGTTCTTCCAGTGTGAAGCAGACACTTCACGTGAGAAAAATTAGCATGATGTCGAATTACGTCGACATCTGTATGAGCAAAATGGCCATCTTCTCGTACCTCACGCTCAATAATACTACTACTTTTACGACCAATTGGCGCAATTATTTCCTGACAATCATCGCTAACTTTTCCATGGACAATGGCTTCATAAGTTTTATTCATCACGTGATTGTGACTCATGATGTGATGGATGTGCCGATTTTTCACTAAACACACTAATCCTGACGTATCCTTGTCCAGACGAGTCAAAATATGCACTGTTGAAGGAATAGACATTTGCTCATAATAATACGCAACAAAGTTTGCTAATGTTCCTGACGGATGTTCACGTGAAGGAATGGTACTTTGCCCAGGTTGTTTATTGACAATGAACAGTACATCATCTTCATAGACAATGTCGAGCGGCCCTTTTTGACGAATCAATCCCTCACTTACTTCTTCTAAAGGAAAAAGAACGGTCACTACATCCCCTATTGCAAGTGGATGTCTGACCGTTTTTACTTGTCCATTTACAAGTAAAGTACCTCCATCAAATTTAATCGACGTTAAGGATCTTTTTGATATTCCCCACGAAGCTAAAGCTTCGCGGAGTAATATTTGTTCCGTAGCTTTAAAAGTAAGTGTAAATTGATTACACATCGCTATCAATAAACGAATCGTGGACGCGTTTCCAAAATGGGAATGGGCGGAACCTTGCGAATCGTACCTTTTCTTTTGCAACACGATATTGAATGGATTTAACGTCTTTATGTAACAATTGTAAATGATCAATCGTCACCATAAAATCAGGTGCTTTTACTGGTTTTAATACGCAGGTATGGTGAGCAGGCAAAATTAGTGGTGCTCCCACTGTTCGGAAAACTCGATTATTAATAGAGGCCATTTCTGTTAATTGCATAGCCTCTAATGATGGATGTAAGACCGCCCCGCCGAGTGCCTTATTGTAAGCTGTGCTCCCAGATGGCGTTGACATACACAGTCCATCCCCACGGAACCGTTCAAAATGGCTGTCATTAAGCTCTACATCCATCACTAAGGTCACGTCAGGGGATTTAATCGTACTTTCATTTAAAGCGAGGTAGACGCTTTGCTCATCGTTATTACGATAATTAATAGTTGCTTCCAGTAGCGGATATTGAATGACTTCAAATTCCTTCTTAGCAATCGAAATTACAAGTTTTTCAATTTCAGCAGGTTTCCAATCAGCATAAAAACCTAAATGCCCTGTGTGGATTCCTACAAACGCTACAGTGGATAATTGTTCCCGATATCGATGGAAGGCATGTAGGAGTGTGCCATCTCCACCAATCGAAATAACGATATCAGGTGACTCTTCATTCCACACCAATCCAAAATCCGTCAAATATGTTTTCGCTCGATCCATTAGTTCATTCGAGTGATCATCATTACGTGATTGGATAGCAAATTTCATGAATGGTTCGACCTACTTTCATTGGAATTGGTTGAGAAATTGACATTTCCACTCTCTTTATTTTCGCTGAAATATTTCTGTGCTTCTTGAATTTCATCACGTATTAGTGACATTTCTTCATCTAAGCGGAAAGCAGCTTCAGCTGCACTTTGTAAACGATTTTTTATTTCTTCGGGAAATAGTCCCTTATATTTATAGTTTAAGGAATGTTCAATTGATGCCCAGAAATTCATGGCTAATGTACGAATTTGAATTTCGACTAATATGTGAATCTTGCCATGAAGGGTTTGAACTGGATATTCAACGATCATATGGTACGAACGATACCCACTCGGTTTTTCATGTGATATATAATCACGCTCTTCGACAACGCTAATATCGTGTCGTTGACGTAATAACTCGACTACCGTTTCAATATCGTCCACAAACTGGCACATAATACGTAAACCTGCAATATCTTGTAATTCATGGGCCAAGCGTGTCGATGGTTCAAACGCGATACCCTTTTCAAGTGTTTTATCATAAATACTCGCAATAGGTTTCACTCGACCGGTCACAAACTCAATAGGTGAGTTTGTATTTTCTATTTCGTATTGTGCTCTCATGCCTTTAAATTTAATTTTCAATTCATCAACTGCTTGTTTATAAGGTTCTAAAAATCGTTCCCACTGACCCATGACGAGTCCCCCTTACCCCTGCTATCGTAATTTATGATAGTGACAGTTGCTCTTTAAATGCTTCTTCAACTGCACTTGAAAACTCTTCACCATAATTGTGATTTCCTTCAATATTAAAGATGAGCATACTTAATTCTTCTCGAAAATTGTCGAGTGAAAATTCAGTCTGTCCCCAAGTTAATACTGGTTCTTTGTCTGCATCAAGTGAAGCAGCAAGTAATGGCCAAACAGTCTTTGGAAACTGTACATATATATACCCATCTACAACATCCATTAAATAAACAAAAGCAAAGTTGTCAGAATCAGTAATTAACTGACCACCTGCTTTTACTTCGTTTTCTTGAGGGTTCTCTTGTAATAAAAAGCGAATGTCTGAACCATTTTGAACACCGCTGTCGACAATATAAGTTTTACGCAATTTTTAGCTCTTCCTTTCAAACTTTACTTACCTCATATTTTATCACAGCTGCTCGTTTGTTGCAGTTTGCAATTTTTTTAGGATAATAAGAAGTAAGGCGGTGATTCTTATGACCATTCAAAAAGAAATAGAATTTAAAAACCTATTAGAAGAAGAAGAGTTTCATTCACTCTGCAGAGCTTTTGCTATTTCAAAACAAAACTTTCATGTCCAGACCAATACTTATTTTGATACTACAAATAATCAATTGCGTGATTCTTTAATGGGCTTCCGGTTGCGAGTCGTTGGAGAACGCAATGAATTAACGTTAAAAGCACCTACTGACAACGTCCATACGATGATGGAAACAACACACTTGATTTCAGCCATTGAAAGAGACGAAATTCTTTCTAATCAATCAATAAGCCCCCGAGACTACAGTGAATTTCAGCAGCTACCTGAGCTATTGTTGGCATTCGGTTCACTTCGCACTGAACGGGCTGAAATATCCTTTCAAGGTGGATTGTTAGTCTTAGATCGTTCGGATTATTTAGGAATTACAGATTACGAGGTTGAATATGAGGTCACCGATATCACAAGTGGTCAACAAAGCTTTAATGAACTGCTCAAATATCATCAGATTCCTAAGCGTCAAACACTTAAAAAAATTG
This sequence comes from Paenisporosarcina sp. P5_A11, assembly GCF_056400705.1. Taxonomy (NCBI): domain Bacteria; kingdom Bacillati; phylum Bacillota; class Bacilli; order Caryophanales; family Caryophanaceae; genus Paenisporosarcina; species Paenisporosarcina sp. P5_A11. The sequence goes on along the minus strand of NZ_JBFUKT010000096.1, from coordinate 6,700 downwards.
CGCGTTTCATGAAAGCTGCAAAAAGATAATAACATGTAACAAGAAGTTATCATTGGCTATTCACTAATAATTAATAGACATTTTATTCACTTAACACATTATGCAACCGTTACCAAAATCGATTTGTTTGAGAAAAATCCGTGAGGTTGATAGAATGGGAATACAGCGAAAGCAAAGGAGTTCAAAAGATGAACCGAAAACCTATAATTCCTTATGAGGAAATTGGTCCGGAAATATTGTCGCAACTTGTTGATGTCTTTTACGAAAAAGTAGCGGCACACCCAAAGCTTAAGCCTATATTTCCAGAAGACTTGACGGAAACTGCTCGTAAACAAAAACAATTTTTGACTCAATATTTAGGCGGACCAAATATATATTCACAGGAACACGGACACCCAATGTTAAGAGCAAGACATATGCCCTTCCCGATTACACCAGAAAGAGCCCAAGCTTGGCTTGAGTGTATGGCTCTAGCAATGGATGAAGTTGGACTAGAGGGTAAAATTCGCGATGATTTCTATCATCGCCTTGTATTAACGGCTCATCATATGACGAACCGGCCAGACCAAGAGGAGGAAATCGTGTGAATAACTTGCAGATTCCGCCCGAAGCGATAGTTTCTACGAGTTCAACAAAGCCAATTGAGCTATACGCATTTATAGATCCAGTTTGCTCCTTGAGTTTTGATTTACAACCGATTTTGCGAAAGTTACAAGTAGAATATGAACAATATTTTACGCTACGGATTGTCCTTAGCACAAAACTTTCTACGCTTAATTCATTCTGTAAAAATGAATATATAAATGACGACGACTTTACACATCCAGCCCTTCCTTCAGTTGCGATTAAAGCAGCAGAACTTCAAGGAAAAAGAGCAGGCATACGATATCTACAAAAATTACAAGAACAGTTATTCTTAGATACTAAAAATGTAGCGACATATTCAAGTTTATTGTCAATTGCTGAAAAAGCACACTTGGATATTGAAGAATTCAAGTCTGATATTCAGTCTAAGGAAGCAACACGTGCATTTCAATGTGATCTCTATATCAGTAATGAAATGGATGTTACTGAATCACCAAGTATGGTGTTTTTTAATGAACGTATTGAAGATGAAGGTCTAAAAGTTTGTGGTGTTTATTCGTACGAAGTGTATGAGAAGATTTTAGCTGAGATGTTAAATATCGAATTGAATCGTCAAGAACCACCCACGCTTGATGAACTGTTTTTCCGTTATCAAACATTATCAACTAAAGAAGTTGCCTCGATTTATGGCGTTACTAATTATGCTGCAGAACGCGAATTAAAGAAACGTACATTGTTGCAACAATTGGACCGTATCCCAATGGGAGACACCAATCAATGGCGACTTAAAACTTATAATAAATAAATAAAAAACCGCCTACTCCATTTCTGGAGAGGCGGTTTTTTTCACAAAGGGGATGGGAGAAATGTTCACGTTCAAACAAAGGGGTGTGTGTTTGTATGTGATTTATTTCACATCTAAACGATATCATGCCATAACGGATAAATCAATCTTTCACAATCTTTTTCACAAAATCGTCATAGAGTAAGCGTTTACAGTAATGCTCTCAAAATAAATACTAATCTTAAACATTATATTTTAATAACAAAAAGACCTTCATCCATTGAGGATAAAGGTCATTTATTTACTTCAACAATAATTTTTCGAGCTCATTAAGCTTCTCTTCAAAAACTTTACATGCTTCTTCGATTGGAGATGCAGATGTCATATCAACACCAGCTTTTTTCAGTACTTCAATCGGTGTATCCGAACAACCTGCTTTTAAGAATTTATTAATATATCGATCTACAGCTGGTTGTCCTTCTGATAATATTTGATTACTCAATGCCACTGCAGCACTATAACCTGTTGAATATTGGTACACATAGTAATTGTAATAGAAATGTGGAATTCGAGCCCATTCAAGACCAATTTCCTCATCTACTACTAGATCATTTCCAAAATATTTTTTATTCAAATCATAGTAAACTTCGGTTAATTTATCTGCAGTTAGAGCTTCCCCATCTTGATCCATCTTGTGAATTAAATGTTCAAATTCGGCAAACATCGTTTGACGGAATACAGTACCGCGGAATCCTTCTAACCAATAGTTTAATAAGTAGATACGTTTTTGCTCATCGTCAATAGTTTTTAACATATATTCATTTAACAATGCTTCATTACATGTTGAAGCTACTTCTGCAACGAATATCGAGTAGTTACCATAAACAAATGGTTGGCTTGCACGTGAATAATAGCTGTGTAAACTATGGCCAAACTCATGAGCTAGAGTGAATAAATTATTCACATTATCTTGCCAGTTCATCAATACGTAAGGGTTTGTCCCATACGAACCAGAAGAATAAGCACCAGAACGCTTGCCTTTATTTTCAACAACATCTACCCAACGATTTTCCAACCCTTTAGTGGCAATCGAAACATATTCTTCACCAAGTGGAGCAAAACTCTTAAGCATGATGCCTTTCGCTTCTTCATAAGGAATTTCCATTTTCGTCTCTTTTACAAGTGGTGTGTAAAGATCCCACATATGCAACTCATCAAGTCCTAAAACTTTTTTACGAAGAGATACATAACGATGCAATAAGTGCAAATTCTTGTTMACTGTATCAACTAAATTATCATAGACCTGCTCAGGAATTTGATTTTCAGACATAGCAGCATGGCGAGCTGAAGAGTAGTTGCGCAAACGAGCATTTACGTTATCACGTTTAACATTTCCAGCAAGTGTTGAGGCAAATGTATTGCGGAACTTCCCGTAAGTAGCGTACATTGCATGGAATGCGTCTTCTCGTACTCTGCGGTCTTCATTTTCAAGAAAGGGTGAATATCGACCGTGTGTTAATTCCTGTTCGTCGCCATTCTCATCTTTTATTGTAGGGAATTCTAAATCTGCATTATTTAACATGCTGAACGTTTCAGATGATGCGTTTGTTACTTCAGAAACTTGAGCGAGCAATGCTTCTTGTTCAGCAGGTAATACATGGGGACGCATTTCGTTAATTTCTTTAAGAACTTGTTTATATAACCCTAATTCTTCATGTTCACTCATATAACTCAATACTTTCTCTTCATCTAATGCTAGAATTTCAGGGGTCATAAATGATAATCCAGTTGAAACTTTTACAAGCAAATTCTTGATACGACTATCCATCGCTTGATAATGACTGTTTGTTGTATCTTGATCATAGCGCATGTGAGAATACGTATATAAACGGTAAATTCGTTCTGAAACTTCATCTTTATATGCTAAAGCTTCGTATAATGCTTGTGCTCCATTTTTAAAAGTTCCTTTGTAAGAATCTGCTTTTTCTGCTAGCTCACTAACTTCTTTGTATTCACTTTCCCACGCTTCGTCACTTAAAAAAACATCTTCAAGTTTCCAAGTTAATTCCGTTGGGACTTCACTACGAGTTAAAATTTTGTTTTTTGTTTCTGCTGCCATTTGTTTTCCCCCTCGAATCGATTTAATTGAAAAATCGAATAACTACTATATTTTCTCAATTTTCACAACGTATTGCAACTATTTCTTGTTCAAAGTGTGCAAGTAATATAGATTCACTTATGAATATCTCTGAAATTGGTGTGTAAACATTATAGTTAAGCATTTGTAGGACTTTACAATAGCGTGTAAGAACTTTTAAAGCAGTTACTTTATCAGTAACTTTACATTTTGTAAGAATATATGATTCAAGCCATTTGTCAGTGATATCATGAACATCCATATGATGTTGCCTAAGTATACAAATAAGTTCTAATTGCCATTCGGCCAAATGCGCTAATATAACCTGAGAATCCTGTATCGGAAAACCAATACATAAAGGTAAATTTTCTGGACGAACTTTGTTTTCGTAACAGTTGGTTAAAAAACGATCCCTAACGCCAAATGAGCTCGATCGAATCCGATTGTGCAAAAATCTTGCTCGTTTATTCATAAATAGTTTCCAGTAATCTACTCTCTCTTCTTTACTTATCATTTTTACTTGAGCAAATGGAAACGTTTGTTGTTCAATAGACAACGCTCGTATCTTCGCTAAAAATGATGATCCACTTATATGGACTAATTGACTAAAATAAATAAACTTCGCTGTCGAAGGATCATATGTGATGATGGTAGCTCCTGAAGTAGGCAGATTTTTAATAAAAGCATGCATGAACTTGGTCAATTTTATGAGAGAGATACCCTTCGTGGTTAATTGAATGTTAGGGGGCGTTCGAAGTAACCATATGGAAGGTATTTTTACTCGTAAATATCCAGCAGTTCTTTTTTCGATATCGACAGTTGGTATTACACTACATTGAAATTCAATAGCAAAGGTTTTTCTTTTATTTCTCACCAATAAATCCGGTCGTTGAGAAATCTTTGGTATATAGGCTTCAACTGACACTTTACATCCTACTCTGGTAAAAAATTCGGCGAGATGTTGTTTTCCAATTAAATGGGTGGGGGATTCTCTTTCGGAAAAGGAAGTTAAACAATTAGTTAATATAATATGAGCGAAATGGGGAATTACGACTTTGCCAATTTTCAAGCGAAGTGGGGTTTCGCACTGAGGGCATGTAAATTTGCTCGTTTTTCGCAAAAATAGTAACTCTTCTCTTGTGATACTTCTTGTGATGGTGAACATTATTTCGTTATCTTTTAATGCAGTTAATATATACATTCCTCCTTTCTTATTATTTTACGAATTTTCTGATATAAAGGCAAATAAAAAATCCTCCCAGTTAAGGGAGGATTTTAATTAAAGTATTTAAGTACTTGCTCAAATACTTCATCGGCCATAATTTCTTTTCCGTATTCTTTCAAACGGTGGATGGTTACAGTTGATCCATCTACGTATTCAGTAAGAATACTGACCATGTTTTTAATTTCTTCTTCTTCCATCAGTTCTGCGTCTGCATTGACATAGAGGTAATACCGGTCTTTATAAGCGAATAAAGACGTCGATACATATGAAGGTAATTCAAGACGCTTAGCTAATGGAATTAAATCTTCAAAGTCTTTCACGAAAAACGTGAATTCATTTTGAGATTCATTTGTTTCAGTAAATAGACCACTATATTCATCATAAGATTGTTCTTCTGATGAACTTTCTGACATATTAGAAAAATATTGACCCTTGTCGTCCATTTCAAATGGGGAGTCTACTTTCTTTCCATCACGATTTATTTGTGCTCGAGTTACTGTCACTTCAAGTCCTTTATCCATTGCATGAACTTGAATCCATAGCGGACCTTCAACTTCAAAGTCCGATTCATCATTAATTTCATCCATCATTTCCCAAAAGAGTTCTTCACTTTTATCTCGATTAAACCAAATTTCATCTCGGCTGAAGCCTCTTTTTTCAATGTCGATGTATGAAATGTAGAATTTTACTGTGTTTTCATTAATTCGTTCAATATCCATTTTACACATCTCCCTTCGATCGCTTTAAAGGGATTCCCCTTTTTACAGCAACACTTCAAGCCGCTTACCGATACAGTGTCTGTTTCTATTGTATGACGGTCCAGAGGAAATGAAAAGGATATGCATCTACTCTGGCAAAATACAATTTATTAGAATTGTATTAGAGAGCGCAAATTTTATCAAGCTTAAAAATGCAAAATGACTGACCATTCTTCTCAAATACATAGAAGAAGAATCAATCAGCCATTTTTAATTCGAATTTAATTAACCATACGTTGAGCTTCAAGCAATTGATAAGCTCGAACTTTTCGAGGTAAAAAACGACGAATTTCATCTTCGTTGTATCCTACTTGTAAGCGTTTTTCATCTAAAATAATAGGACGACGTAAAAGTCCTGGATGTTCTTGAATTAATTCATACAAACGTTGTAAGGGTAAGCTTTCAACATCTACATTTAACTTTTGGAAAATTTTTGATCGAGTAGAAATAATCTCGTCTGTTCCATCTTCCGTCATTCGTAAAATTTCTTTAATTTCGCTAATACTTAGCGGTTCCGAAAAGATGTTACGCTCAGTATATGGAATGTCATGCTCTTCTAACCATGCTTTCGCTTTTCTACATGATGTACAGCTAGGAGAAGTAAACAATGTTACCATCATAGGAACACTTCCTTTCAAATGTGTAAAGAACTACAGATATATTGTAACGACTTTTTATTTAGAATGACTATTATATAGGTTTATATTTTTATTATACAACAAATTTATTCATTTTAATATAAGATATCAAGGAAAAGTCAAGTTTTTTTTTACGCGACACATTTTAGCAATAATTTATAGTTAAAACCTATGTTTATTAACTTTTTTGTGGTTCTCATACAAATATACCCGCTAAATTAACATTCTAAACACTCATTATTCTAGTTTTTCTTATTCTCAATTAGCAAATGAAAATGACAATCTAATATTCTTTCCCTACATATAATAATACGTAAGTAAACGGCAAAAGGTTTCACTTTTCAAAAAAAAGTTCTCTTCCTATAAGAAAGAGAACTTTTTTCATTTATTGAGGGGAGTGTAATCCACACCCGGTGAATAACGATTACCGGCATTCCATAATAAGTATTCTTTTATTCCAGCTTCATTTAATGCTAGAATTTGTGCTTGTACTTCGGTAGCACCATACTTTTGGTAGTTACCACTACCTAGGTAAGAGGCAGTAAAATCCTGTAACCACGGTCTTGATATAGG
>NZ_JBFUKT010000095.1:0-12076 GCF_056400705.1 Paenisporosarcina sp. P5_A11 | reverse complement strand
CGGTTACTCGTCGCAAATTGCAGTGCGAGAAATTGCTCCTGCGGTTAYTCGTCGCAAAATGCAATGCGAAAAATTGCTCCTGCGGTTACTCGTCGCAAAATGCCATGCGAGAAATTGCTCCTGCGGTTACTCGTCGCAAAATGCAGTCCGAGAAATTGCTCCTGCGGTTACTCGTCGCAAAATGCMATGCGAAAAATTGCTCCTGCGGTTACTCGTCGCAAAATGCMATGCGAAAAATTGCTCCTGCGGTTACTCGTCGCAAAATGCAATGCGAAAAATTGCTCCTGCGATTACTCGTCGCAAATTGCAGCGCGAGAAATTGCTCCTGCGGTTACTCATCGCAAAATGCAGTGCGAGAAATTGCTCCTGCGGTTACTCGTCGCAAAATGCAATGCGAGAAATTTTGTGGCAACACCTTCATGACCCACTTCCTGTGGGCCCAAGAATGAGACCCACAAGTATGTGGTTTTCATTCTTGTTGGCTCATGCGGAACGTGCGGCAAGCGCAAATTTACGATCATACGATAATCAACATCACAATTTAACAGAACCTTTAATTAAAAAACAGAACTAATCAAAAAAGAGTTCATCAAATGATGAACTCTTTTTGATTATGCTTTTTTATAACGTAATACTGGGGTACGAGCAGCTTTTGTCTCATCTAAACGTTTAATAACAGTTGTATGAGGTGCTTGCTGTACGATTTCTGGATTTTCTTCAACTTCTCTTGCAATCTGAATCATCGCATCGATAAATGCATCTAGCGTTTCTTTCGACTCCGTTTCAGTTGGTTCAATCATCATCGCTTCTTCCACATTTAATGGGAAGTAAATTGTAGGTGGATGGTAGCCAAAGTCTAGGAGACGTTTCGCCATATCAAGCGTACGAACACCTAATTTCTTTTGGCGACGACCACTTAAAACGAACTCATGCTTGCAATGACGATCATATGGCAAGTCAAAATGTGGTTGCAAACGACGCATCATATAATTTGCGTTAAGTACTGCATATTCAGTAATGGCTTTCAGACCATCTGGACCCATTGAACGGATATACGTATAGGCACGTACATTAATCCCAAAGTTCCCATAGAAAGGCTTAACTCGTCCAATTGATTGTGGACGGTTGTAATCGAAGTGATAGCCTTCTTCAGTTTTCACTAGAACAGGTTTCGGTAGGAAAGGAATTAAGTCTTTCTTCACACCAACCGGACCCGAACCTGGTCCACCACCACCGTGAGGACCTGTGAATGTTTTATGCAAGTTTAAATGTACACAGTCAAAGCCCATATCTCCTGGACGAGCTTTAGACATTACAGCATTTAAGTTTGCACCATCATAATAGAGCTTACCACCGACACCATGGATGATAGCAGCCATTTCTAAAATGTTTTCTTCAAATAAACCAAGTGTATTTGGATTCGTCAACATCAATGCTGCTGTATCGTCACCTACCACACGTTTTAAATCTTCTAAGTCAACTAAACCATTCTCGTCAGACTTAACTGTTATTGTATCGAATCCAGCAACTGTTGCTGATGCAGGGTTCGTTCCATGGGCAGAATCAGGAACAATAACTTTAGTACGTTGTGTGTCACCATTTGCTAAGTGGAACGCGCGAATCATCATAAGCGCAGTCCATTCACCGTGTGCTCCAGCTGCAGGTTGTAGTGTCAAGTCGTCCATACCTGTTATTTCAATTAAATGCTCTTGCAAATCATACATTAATTCCATAGCACCTTGAACTGTGTCTTCATCTTGAAGTGGGTGAATGTTTGCAAATCCAGGGAAACGGGCAACTGATTCATTGATTTTCGGATTGTATTTCATCGTACATGATCCAAGTGGGTAGAACCCTGAATCGACACCATGGTTTCGCTTCGAAAGTGCTGTATAATGTCTCATAATATCGAGTTCGGATACTTCTGGAAGTTCTGCAGCTTCTTCTCGTAGTAAACCTTCAGGTAATAAAGTTGATAAATCTACTTCTGGAATATCAAGATCTGGCAAACTATAGCCAATTCGGCCTGGCTTTGTGATTTCAAAAATTAGTGGTTGATTATCTTTATGCACGGAAAGACCCCATTTCTTGCACAAGCGCATCGATTTCTTCTTTTGTTCTTTGCTCTGTAACAGCGATTAACGCATGTCCTTCTAACTTTTCTTCGACTTTACCCAAGTCAAATCCACCGATAATGCCTACTTTTAATAATTCTTTATTTAGCGCCGTTACAGACCCCTTAACATTTACTACGATTTCATTGAAATGTGCACCTTGGTACACAACGTCAAATCCTGCTGCTTCAAACGCTTTTTTAGCATAGTTGGTTTTTAAAATATTTTGTGTAGCTATTTCTTGAACACCTTTTTTGCCAAGAGCCGTCATAGCAACTGATGCAGCAAGAGCATTTAACGCTTGGTTTGAACAGATGTTAGAAGTCGCTTTATCACGACGAATATGTTGTTCACGAGCTTGAAGAGTTAATACATAGCCACGACGACCTACTTCATCTGTTGTTTCACCCACTAGACGACCAGGCACTTTGCGCATTAATTTTGAAGTAACTGCAAAGTAACCACAATGAGGTCCACCGAATGATTCAGAAATACCAAATGGTTGAGCATCTCCAACTACTATATCTGCACCTAATTTTCCTGGCGAAGTTAAAACACCTAGTGCAAGTGGGTTGGAAGAAACAACTAATAATGCTTTTGCTTCATGTGTCATACCTTCCATTTTACGTAAGTCTTCTACTTGACCGTAGAAATTTGGATATTGCACTAAAACAGCCGCTGTGTTTTCATCAATCATATTTGATAATGCTTCGACATCTGTTATTCCATCTTTAGTTGGAATTTGAACAACTTCAATCGATTGACCCAATGCATACATACGTACTACATCTTGAGATTCTGGGTTTACAGCACCAGAAATAAGAAGTTTTTTACGTTTTGTATGACCAGCCGCAAGAGTTCCAGCTTCAGCTAATGCAGTTCCACCGTCATACATAGAAGAGTTTGCTAAATCCATTCCAGTTAATTCACAAATCATTGTTTGGAATTCGAAAATGGCTTGCAATTCCCCTTGAGAAATTTCAGGTTGGTAAGGTGTGTATGCTGTATAGAATTCTGAACGAGAAATGACATGATCAACAATAATCGGTTTATAGTGATCATAAACACCAGCGCCCAAGAATGAAGCATAAGCCTTATTATCCGCATTTTTAGCAGCCATTTGAGATAACTCTTTTAATAAAGAGGATTCTGATTTAGCAGGTTTAATATTATATTGTCCTTGAAAACGTACTTTTTCAGGTATGTCAGAAAACAGTTCATCTATAGAAGAAACTCCAATGGTTTCTAACATTTCTTTTTGATCTTGTTCTGTCATTGGTAAATAACGATGTTTCATTGGGTCATGACCTCTTTCCAACAATTATTTTTGGCGTTTATAAAAAGGTGTTGATACAGTAACAGCTTTCAAGCGTTTTCCACGAATTTCAACTTCAACTTCAGTTCCAAGTTCAATGAACTTACTATCAATTAAGCCAAGTCCTATGTTTTTCTTAAGCGTCGGAGACTGTGTACCTGTAGTTACTTCACCAATTTGTTGGTCATCTTTGTATACCTTGTAGCCGTGTCTAGGTATACCTTTATCAATCATTTCAAGTCCGACTAATTTACGAGGTATACCCGCTTCTTTTTGTTGAACAAGAGCTTTTTGACCAATAAAGTCATCTTCTTTTTTCAGCTTAACTGCAAATMCGATACCTGCTTCAAGTGGAGAGATATCTTTTGAAAGCTCTTGACCATATAGGGCTAAACACGCTTCAAAACGTAATGTATCACGCGCGCCAAGTCCACAAGGAACAACACCGTCTGCCTTACCTTCGTCTAATATCAAGTCCCATAACGCTATAATTGATGCAGGATTTCCGTATATTTCAAATCCATCTTCACCTGTATAGCCAGTACGCGATACTAAAACTTCATAGTTACCGACTTTTACATCCGTTTTAAATTTGAAAAAGCCGATTTCATTTAAGTCTTCCGTAGTTAAACGTTGTAAAACTGTTTCTGCCAGTGGTCCTTGTAATGCAAGTTGACCATAAGAATCTGAAACATTATGTACAGTGGTATCGCCAATCATATACTTGATCATCCAATCAAAGTCTTTTTCGATATTAGATGCATTTACAACTAGTAAATAATCACCTTGATCAATTTTATAAACTAGTAAATCGTCTACCGTGCCACCATCTTCGTAACACATTGCGTTATATTGGGCTTGACCATTTTGTAACTTTGACACGTCGTTTGTCAGTAATTTTTGAAGGTACTCGAGACTATCTTCACCACGAACGATGATTTCCCCCATATGAGATACATCAAATAATCCAGCTTTAGTACGAACAGCTTCATGTTCTTCCTTAATACTTGAAAACTGAACTGGTAATTCCCATCCACCAAAATCAATTGTTTTCCCTCCGTATGCTTTGTACGAATCAAACAAAGGTGTGCGTTTTAAATTTTCCGACAATGTAATTTCCTCCTCTTTTCATAGCGGGCAGAAGTGTTGCTGGTTAGATTGTTAGAGCGATTAAATAAGACCGTTCCCTTACATGAAGCAAGTGAGAGATGAAAGAACTTTACACTCTAAAAAAGGACAGAGAATTCCCATTAAATGAGAATTCTCTGTCCTGTCACCTGAAAGTTTACCTGAAATCGGCTTTCCTCTTTGGTAGCTACATAAAATCATAGCATTCTCCAGAGATGCGTCCTATACGAGTTCTTTTTACCTGAGAGATTCGTAGTTACTACTTGCTCCTTCGGCGACGCGACTAGCGCGTTCTCTCCCCGTATACTCATCCGCCCAAAACATATGTTTTGGCTATAAAGAAATCAATGTACGAAAGCATGTATCGCTTCGTGTATATCTTAACATTGAATAGAAGTAAGCGCAATCTATTTTGTATTTCCAACTCAAACACGAACATTAATACAAAAAAACTAAAAATCATCCGATTTTAAGCGATTAACTTGAAATGCAGCATATTCAGTTATTTGTCTTAATGTGCGACCTTCCGTTCTTATCGTGATGTGCGATGCTGCTTTGTAAAACCTTTTTCTTATGGTATATAACGCTTCTAACTGCTCCCTGGTAGTAGCTTGTACAATGGGCCTGTTAACATCACGGTGAATTCTCTTCCAAATATCCGGAAATGTAGCATCTAAAAATAACACCAATCCAGTTTGACGCATTTCTTTACTATTGCTAGGATTCACCGCTACTCCGCCACCAGTGGATACGATACACCATTCATCTCGGAAAGTTTTAAGAAATTCATGTTCTTGTTGACGAAAGAAAGGCTCACCGTATCTTTCGAAAATTTCCGGGATAGTCATCCCCATTTTTTTTACTATTTCCTGATCCATGTCGTAATAAGGAATTTTCAGCAAAAAGCTTAACCGCCGTCCAATTGCACTTTTTCCTGACCCCATGAAACCAATTAAGTAAATTTTTTTCATACTCTTACCCCACTTACTTTGCTACAAATCATAACAAACCGTTACTATTTCTGACTTTCCATTTTTTTAATAGTAGCAGATATATAATGACTTTCCAACATCTCATATATATTCACCTGAGATACGTAGGAAGTAACGAAGTATAAAAGCACGCCAGAGACAACGAATAACAAAACAATAGCTACAGGAAGCAAGAAACCAGATTCATTGCGAGGAAATAGATACTTCATATGTACGTTCCTCATTTCGTCCATTTTCAAAATCTACTTGGATGATAACGTGATCTCCTATCAGTTGTACTTTACATGAATTCAAACCAGTCAACATCGGTTCATGTCCTAAACGGTTTTTCTGTTTGCGAATGGATGATTGATAACATTCAATATCAAACTCTTCGCCGTTTTTTACAAAACGTATACCGTTTTGATTTAGTTGCTCGCCCATTGTTGTCACTGTTGAAACGTAACTTTCTATATCAAGTGAAAATATTTCCCACTCAATTGGTTCAGCATGAAAGAAATATCTTTCTACTTGTTTAAACCACACTGAATAAAACAAGATCAATTGCGAGAACAGCATAAGAGCAGATAATTGAAGAATCGCATCAATAAATGTGTATCCCCTAGAAGTTAATAGGTGTCGCATGATTCATTACTCACTTCAAAAAACAAATACTGCACACAAAGCTTTGGTTGACTCCAACTCCAAGAGTAAACTACGTCATCGAGGATAACGACACCAGAAATCATTCCATTTTGCAAAGCAGTTGCAGCTTGATTTTTGGTAATGGCTACATGTAATTCGATTCTTTTTTCTGCTAAATGAACCATCATTCGATTTGTTAAGGGTAGCAATGTTCCAAAAACTATAAGTAATATACTGACAGTCAGGATTGTTTCTACAAAAGAAAATCCTTGATTACTATTCAAGTATCATACGTCCCTTCCCAATAAAAACTCGAACAGTTTTTATTCCATCAGGTGTAATAAAAGCCAAAGTTCCGAACTTAACAATGGTGCCGTTCGGGTGAAAGGATATCTCATTAATAGTGCTACTCGAAGACCAACGATATCCTGGAGGTAACTTCCTTTCAAAAACAGAATCAAATAATGTTTTTCTTGCCACATATCGACTTCCTTCCGATTCAAAAACTAGTTTTATATATTTTTCTTCGGTTAATGCGGTTAGTTGAATATGTGCAACATCAAGTTTCAATTGATTATAAAATAACTCAAATGTCCTATTTTCAATATAACGATTATTAAAATAGACTGCACTTGAACTAATCATCATAACAATTGTTAGTACAAGAAGTAATTCAATTAATGAATACCCTCGATTATCCAGGGACAACTTCTGTAACAAGCCCTGCTGCATCAATATTGATCTCTGTACCATTTGGACATGTCGTTTCGCCTTCATATAAGTAATCATTATCAGTTAAGTCGGAAAGACTCGGTACAGCTTTTAAATCAATTCGATAAGCTTCTACTTGGCCTTGGACCATTTTGACAAAGGCTTCACAACCTTTATCATCGATTGTTGCTGAATGTTTCGTCACATTTGGAATAGCTATTAATATTAAGACTGAAATAATCAGTAACACCACCATCATTTCGATTAAAGTAAATCCTTTTTGGCACGTGATTTTTTTCAAATTCAACTTCCTCCTTTAATTTGAATAGGTTTTTAAATAAAATCAATCATTCCATAAACCGGCAATAAAATGGAAAGGTAAGCAGCTAAAATACAAATGGCTAGAATCGCAAATAGTATTGGTTGAACAAAAGATAACCACTTTGTTAAAGAATTTTCAGTTTGCTCATTTAATAAATCACCGTATATTAATAGTTCCTTGGCTAAGTGACCACTACTTTCCCCATGTGAAATATAAGTAGGAAAATCGTCTATAAAACATTCAGATAACTGTACCGCTTTTTTTAAAGATTCACCCAATAATACTGAGGAGTAAATATTCTCTGAAATCACTTTTAAATATGGTTGGAAATTTTGTTCTCTTAGTACATTTAGCGAAAGTTGTAAAGATAATCCACTCACAAGTAGCGTTCCTAATTCTTGTGAAAAACTTTTTGTCCAAAACAATTTCATCCAATTAGACAATAGTGGAATCTTTTGCAACTTGATAACTTGTTGCTCAAATGAATAGCGTCGAATATTCCAGCGGAAAGCAACAGCTACGAAAATGAAAAATAAACATATGCTTAATAAAACATCTGGTAAATGAAGTAAAACACTCGTTACACTCATGGAGTCGGTAGAAGAAATCCCTTGCCTAGATGAAGCAAGTAACTTCATATTAGGTAAGAAATAGGTACGAAAAGCAACAAACAGACCAGCAAGCATCGTAAATAGAAATAATGGATACATCAAAACTTTTTTTAAACTAGCTTTTGCTCGTTCCACCATGGCGACATGTGAATGAAGGACAAGTAGTGCTTGATGCAACTTCCCATGTGCTTCAGCCATTTGAATGGACAATAAATAACTTCTTGGAATGCCTAAAGACTGCAAAACGGAAGTCACTCCATCCCCATTCTTCATTTGTATTGACAGATTGTCCTGTGCATCGTCACTCCTTTTCACGTGATGAGGCAGCAACATAATGAGTGATGCATAAAAGGTATATCCTTCCTGTAGCAAGGATGAAAGTCGCTTCAAAAACTGTGCTTGTTTTTTCTTAGGTATTTGATAATCCTTATGATCAATACGTGGTTGGAGATACTTGAATAGCACCCATCTCAACCCCTCTTTCATATTGATTGTAAAGTGTAGATTCAATCGGCATATTAAACGTTGTACCTGCTTTAATCGCTTCAAATGCTTCTTCAAGTGTGTTTCCGTATAAAATTTCGTATAAAGATGATCGATTTGGACAGAGTCGATCTTCTTCTCGATCAAAAGACGTGATGACTAATTGTTGACTCGTTATTCCAAGAATGGCTTGTTTTAAATCATCTATCGGAATCCCCAAGTCCATTAATCGGTATAAACACCCTACTGGATTTTTAGCATGCACAGTTGTAATTACTAAATGTCCTGTTAAAGAAGCTTGAACTGCTGCTTGCGCAGTTTCTAAATCACGAATTTCACCAATCATTATGACATCTGGAGAATGACGTAAAATAGCTTTTAGGCCTGATGCATACGTTATCCCTGAACGTTCATTCACTTGAATTTGAAGTAAATGAGATTGGCTGTTTTCTACTGGATCTTCTAATGAAATAACATGTCGATTTAATTGATGCGCACTGTAACTCGTCAAGGAATACATAGTGGTTGTCTTACCGCAACCAGTGGGTCCAGTTATACATAAAAGTCCTTGTCGAGCCATCATTAAATCATGTAGTATATGAGCAGTTTCTTTGTTAAACGATAGCTCGTGTAACGGTTTGGAATCGTCATGTAACTGAACTCTAATCACAAGACTTTCTTTATTTTGGACAGAAGGTAACGTAGAAACTCTTAATGAACATGTTTGAGAATTGAAGGATTGTTGAAATGAACCGCTTTGAGGTTTTCGTTTTTCACTTATATCGAGAGAGGATAAAAATTTGAAGTATGAAATCATGCGATCCCCGATGTCCAGGTGAAGCTTACCTGCAGGGATAAGTTTAGTGTGTAGTCGAAAATAAATAGAGTAAAATTCTAAAGATGGAATTAAATGAATATCTGAGGCACGGGCCAAGACCGCTCGATTTATTAACTCATCACTTTTTTGTTCAATGATATTCAATAAATCGTTCATGAAAATCACCATTCACCCTTTACAGGTCAGGACCGCTCTTAACCTGTAACGAATACTATAAACTTAGATTTTGTATTTGTGAATATTTTCTCTCAAAATTAAAATTTCCCACCATTTTCTGCAGGAAATTTCAATTTTGCTCCCTAAATTGCAGGGAATAATTTTCTTTTGCGGCAAAAGGAACTCAGAATTCTGGTTGGTATCCCACAACTATCTGCTTTCCATCGGTTAATATTGGTCGTCTCAATAATTTGGGATTTCCAACAATTAATTCGACTACTTTTGATAATGGCAAATCGTCAATCTCTAAATTCAAATCTTTAAATGATTGGCTACGTTGCTAATATTTCATCTAGTCCTTCTGATGTTAATGTTAATAAAAATTTTAGTTCTTCTACAGTGGGTGTTTGACGGAATAGATGTCTTTCTTCAAAAATGACTTGATTATCTATTAACCATTTTTTAGTTTTACGACAAGATGTACAAGAGGGATACGTATAAAACTCTACTTTAGACATTTAAACTCCTCCGATTTTCATTGCGTTTAATTATACACATTGCACAATATTTGTATAATATTTGCCGCCTATCGTGAAAAATCTTTTTAAATAGCACTATTCCTCCCGTTTTCGGGTTAAACTTAAAGGAACAATAAATTTTTTTYTTATATTTGGACTAGAATTAAGAACTTCCACTGTTCTGTCACATTCTAAAGACATTCTAGAGTTTACATCTAGGAACCGAATCATCTATAATGAGGTAGAGATTATTGTATAGTTGTAAAAGGAGGGGACTACTCATGAACAATATGTATAAAGTGATGGGTTTCTGGACAGGCATTTTCGCAGTTATGTTTTATTTAGGTGATATGTATTCGGCATCATTATTATTTCTTGCAAACACAGGCTTATTTATTCTTTTAGGTTTCTTAAACCTTTCAGAGCGTATGTACATTTACATCTTCGGAGCATATTTAACGGTGTTTTTTGCTGGCTTCACTTACTATACGACATTTATCCAAGTACCTGGTGCAGGACACTAAAAACAATTATGAAAATAAAAAGACAGTCAATTTTACTATTGACTGTCTTTTTATATGGACTTATAAACCGTTTAGAAATGGATTGCGATCCATCTCCTCTTCTGGTGTTGTGGGTTCACCGTGACCAGG
The DNA here is from genome assembly GCF_056400705.1 of Paenisporosarcina sp. P5_A11. Taxonomy (NCBI): domain Bacteria; kingdom Bacillati; phylum Bacillota; class Bacilli; order Caryophanales; family Caryophanaceae; genus Paenisporosarcina; species Paenisporosarcina sp. P5_A11. Next base: position 1,611 of record NZ_JBFUKT010000095.1, on the reverse strand, counting down.
ATAACAGATTGTGTGCTCCGGCAATGTAAGAAGCTTATTGTGAATGGATTGAATTAACTCTTTATGGTTACCATAAGGTAAATCTGTTCTGCCAATACTGCCTTTAAACAAAGTATCCCCAACTATCGCAAACCCATCTTCTTCAAACCAGTAGGAAATGCTCCCTGGAGAATGACCCGGTGTATGGAACATGGTACAAGTAAACGGTCCAATTTCTAACTGACCTTCTTTTTCGATCAGTACATCTGCAGCTTTACCTTCAATTAAAGGTAACTCTCGGTATCGAGCTGAACCATTTTTTGTTGAATCTGTTAACCAATTTTTTTCTGCTTGATGGATATATACAGGAACTTTAAATAATTCTCTGATGATATCAACGGCACCAATATGGTCAAAATGAGCATGTGTTAATAGTATGGCTAATGGTTTCAATTTTAATTTACGAATTTCTTTAGCTAATGCTTCCCCTTGTTCACCTGGATCGATAATCAAACATTGTTTATCTTTATTTGATATCACATAACAATTTGTTTGTAATGGTCCTAAAGGAAACGTACGTATATTCAACATGTGCTTCACCTCTAATTTATTGTAGCAGAAAGTCAGGTGGCATACATCTCCGTTCATATATCCGACACTTTTTAATCCTCGACAAACCCCTAATATAAATTTATAATAAGGTAGAAAACTTGTATTCGATATCCCATTCAAGATATCAAAAGGAGTGTCTTTCATGAACTTATTAATGGTTATTTTTGGCCTTGTTGCAATTTTAGCTGCAATTGGTACTTATCAAGCTTTTAAAGAGAAAAACCTTTTAAGCATACTCTTTAATTTTGGTACTTTTGCTGTTTTCGGATTCTTCACAGTCATGACAATTGTGGAGCATGGCTATCCACCAAGCTTACACTAGTATTTAAAAAAGCTAATGTTCAAACTGAACATTAGCTTTTTTATTTATTCTTTTATTTCAATCCAAGGTTTCACTTCGCCACCCTCTACAATTAACATTTCCTCTAATTGCACACCTATCAAACAATGTGCTCCTGAAGGAGAACATGCAACTGCTCCGTATGGTCCTGCCCAAATTGATTGTTTATCAGTTGATTCTGAAGCAAGTTGAACGAGTTCATAATCAGTTGGGATCGAATCCATTWGTCCTGATTCTGTAGCTTGATATGTAATCATTCTTCCGTCAGCAAGCCATTCCACTTCTGGAACAAACCACTGTGAATAATTACTAACAGCCGGCACTTCATACACAGCATTCTTTCCATCCTTATTGTTGGTTAATGTATATAAAAAATTTTGCTGATTTTCAGAAATTCGAACAACCAAACTTATCTCTTTAAAAGATTCCATATATATTATGTTGGAGTCTTTAGAGTCTTCGAAAGTCTTTGTATGAATGTTCATGTCACGCAATGCCCCCCCGCTTAAAGCATCATTTGGTGGCCAATTAATCGTTTGTATTGTTGAATCATGTCCCCATTTCCCGAAAGGATCCCTCGTTTCAATTCGGCTTACCTCTTTTTTTTCACTTGAATAAATAAATGAATCAAACTTCCAATCTTCGTAAAAAGCACTGAAAAACAATTGTTCGTTATGATT
>NZ_JBFUKT010000094.1:0-12357 GCF_056400705.1 Paenisporosarcina sp. P5_A11 | reverse complement strand
GGCCATAATAAACAAAGTTCCCCATGTGGCAGGTAAATATTGAACTCCTAGCATGCTGAAAAAATTGTTAATAGCCGTGTCTATTCCTAGCGAACCCCAAAATGATTGGAATTGATTAAACATCGTTTCTGCATTTAATAAAGGGATATTCGGTCGACCAATAGAATTCTCGGATGTTAGTCCCATTATTCGTAAATTTATAGAATACAAAGCAATCATCATTAATATTCCAGCAAGTAATGCATTGATCTTTCCTTTTGTATGTAGAAGGCCGGTAACACAGCCAGCCAGAAAACCAATTATGACGGCTACTGCTGTAGCTAGCACCGGATGATACCCTAAGATAATCATCGTGGCAGCAACTCCTGCCCCTGTTACAAAACTTCCATCAACCGTTAAATCCGGAAAATCCAACACTCGAAATGAAATATACACTCCGAGTGCCATTATTGCATAGATGATTCCTTGCTCTACTGAGCCAAATACAGCTGAAAACATGTAGAACCACCTCCTGTTTTATTCGCTAAATTCAGCTTTCCACTCATCTTTAATGTCAAGTCCAATAGCTGAAGCTGTGTCTTTATTCATGATGAATTTTAATTTTTGCGGAATATCGACAGGCAAGTCAGCCGGTTTGCTTTCACCTTTTAGAATTTTCACTGCCTTTTCGCCTGCTTCATAGCCGATATCAAAATATTCAAATCCATAAGCAGCTAAGCCACCTCGTTTTACTGAGTCGAATTCTCCTACCATCATTGGTAGTTTATTTTCGTTTGCAACAGAAATGACCGATTCAAGTGCAGAAACTACTGTATTGTCTGTAATGATGTATAAAGAGTCTACTTTTCCAATCAATGATTCTGTTGCTTGTTTTACATCTGCAGAAGTTGCAACAGATGCCTCAACAACAGTCATATCCATACCTTTTAGCATTTCTTTAACCGCATCCACTTGTGCACGAGAATTCTGCTCGCCTGAGTTAAATACCATACCAACTTTTTTAGCGTTCAATTCTTCTTTCAGGAACTTCATCGTATTTGGTATCGCATCAGGATGACTATCGATAGTACCTGTTACATTACCACCTGGTTTTTCCATTGAATCAACTAACTCAGCTCCAATGGCATCTGTTACTGAAGTGAATACGATCGGTATGTCTGAAGTAGCACTTGCAGCAGCCTGGGCACTTGGTGTTGAATTCGCAAATATTAAATCAACGTTAGAACTGACCAAGTTAGTTGCAATTGTTGTGCTCGCACTTGGATCACCTTGTGCAATTTGAACGTCATATTTCGCATCAATTCCTGCATCTTCTAAAGCCTTTTTAAAACCATCATAAGCTGCATCTAAGGAAGGATGTTCTACTATTTGAGAGACGCCAATGTTATATGTCTTCTTTTCTCCCTCAGTGGTGCTTGTCTTTTCGCCTTCTCCACACGCTCCAAGAAGTAACGCACTACTCAACATAACAACCCCGAATTTTCTCCAACTATTCTTCATTACATTTCCCCCTCTTAACTTAGTTATATGTTTTTTATTCGGAACCAAGTGATAGAATAGCAACATTTAAAATGTTCCGATAATTTATGAGTGTATCATGCAGTGTAACGAATAACTAGAAGGAATTTACGTATTGTGATTATTATACTTTCAATAAGGTTTTCTTTTTGGAAGGTGCTATATGAATTGCTTGGCCAATTAATCCTTCCACTGCTTCAAGGAGTCCTTCACTGAATCCTGGATGTGCATATAAAGGGAATTTCACATCTTCCTCTTTTGCAGCCATTTCAAGCAGTTGTACAAAGGTACCTGACATTTCAATGGCGCCTTCACCAATCATGTGAATTCCGCTAATGATTTCAGTTGTAGAATCAGCAATTACTTTAATAAAGCCATCTTTTTTACCAGTTATTGAAGCATAACCGTTGCCAGCAAGAGGAAATTGGCTGACCCGAATCTCCATTCCAAAGTTGCGAGCGTTTTGTTCAGTTAGACCAACAGAAACGATCGGTGGAATGGTATGCGCAACGATTGGTAAAAATGTAAGGTCAACTTCAGGTTTTCTTCCTGCAATTGCTTCAACAGCTGCTTTGCCTTGTTTGATTGCTTTAATCGCCATGAGAGAGCCTTCAGTGACATCACCGATTGCATAAATAGATGGAATCGAGGTTTGCATATTTCCATCCACTTGTATAAAGCCCTCATCCGACTGAACAATGCCTATGCGTTTAATGCCAAGCGGCTCCACATTTGGTGTTCTAATTCCAGTTAGGAAAAAATGTGAACCAGTTATGGTCTCTTCAACGTTTTTATTAGTAAAAGTAATGGCAATTTCACTTTCCGTTTCATTCGTCGAAATCAATTGAACATCTTTATAGACCGTTATTTTACGTCGTTTAAATAATCGATTAAGTTCTTTATTGATAGATTCGTCGAATGTATCGCCTTTATCATCAAATAGGATAGTCACTTTTGAACCTAACGCAGCAAAACTAGAAGCCACTTCAAGGGCTATGTAGTCTTGACCGTTTACTATAAGATGTGGTGGTATTTCTTCAATTTCAAATATTTCATGAGACAAAAGAATCCGTTCTCCTTTTTCTTTCAAACCTAAAGGCATCTTTGGCGTACTGCCTGTAGCAATGATTACCTGTTCAAATTCAAAAATATCAAACTGATGTCCATTCTCCACACCGATTCGATCTACTCCAAGGAATGTAGCTTTGCCACTAATCACTTCAATTTGGTTCTCTTTACACAGACTTTCTACTCCAGCTCTAAGCCCAGTGATGACTTTATCTTTATAGGTAAGTAGCTTATTAACATAAAATGCGTCGTCGCCATTACCAATCCCCAAATCTTGCAAATGTTTGGTTTCTGAACGTTTTGTAGCTGCATGAGTAAAGATTTTAGAAGGGATACAGCCTTTATTTAAACAGATACCACCTAAGTCAGCCTGTTCAATTAAAGTAACCGAAAGTCCAAGCTGAGCACCTCGAATGGCGGCAGAGTAACCGCCTGGTCCCCCACCGATGATTATAAGATTTCTTTGTTGACTGATTTCCCCGACAACCATTAAATCATCTCCATGATCAGTTTGTGTGGTTGCTCAATTAGACTAGCAAAGCGGTTCGTAAATGCTACAGCCGTTGCTCCATCAGCAACCCGGTGGTCAAATGCCATGGAAAGCGTCATGATGTGACCGATGACGATTTCATCATGATTGTTGACAATTGGTCTTTTTTTCGTTTTATGGAAAGCTATTAACGCCGTTTCAGGATAGTTAATAATTGGTGTCGCACCCGTACTTCCAAGTGGGCCTACATTACTCACGGTGAATGTACTGTTTTGCATTTCAAACGGTTGAAGTTTTCCTGCAATGGCTCTCTCCGTCAATCCTTTTACTTCTTTGTGAATATCTTTAATTGATTTCTTGTCTGCATCATGAAGTACTGGAACAATCAAGCCGCTTTCTGTGTTTGTAGCAAGACCTATATGATAATTCTTTTTAAGAAGTATTCGACTATTTACTTCATCGAGTTCCGCGTTAAAAATCGGGAAATCTTTTAGAGAAATAACAAGTGCTTTAATAAGAAATGCAGAAACTCCAATTAATTCACCGGATGCCTTTAAATCTTCTCTCATTTTAAAAAGGTTGGTCATATTTACTTCGTCAAAATGAGTAACATGCGGAATTGTAAACAAGGATTTCGTCATCTTTTCTGCAATCTTTTTTCGTATCCCTTTAAAAGGAATCTCATCTGGAGTTTCTTTAGTAGAGGTTCCTTGAGGGACAATCTTAACCGATTCTTTATCAGTTTTTTGTCCTTTTAAGAAACGATAAACATCTTCCTCTGTCACTTTTCCAGATGGGTCAGTAGCCTGAACATCTTCTAGATTAATGTTGTTTTCACGAGCAATCTTACGTGTGTATGGTGCTGCAAGTATTCGGGAGAACGTGTTCTGCGAAGACTTTTTAACTTGTTCATTTGACTGGAAATCTTGTTTTTTTACATTTTGATTTCTTTCAGGTTGTGTCTTTTGTTCTGTTCTAACGGCATCATGCGCTTCTATATAGATGAGACTTGTTCCTACTTTGACCGTCTCGCCGGCTTCTATGATTATTTGTTTCACTATTCCTGAGCAAGGCGAAGTAAGTTCTGCAAWCATTTTATCTGTTTGCACTTCAACGAGTGGTTGATCAGTACTTACAGAATCCCCGACTTTGACTAAGTAATGGATGATCTCTCCTTCGGTCATCCCTTCACCGATATCGTGTAATTTTACTTCGAGCATTACATTTCCCCCTTAAAAATGAACCACTTTTTCAATCCCTTCAACTACTCGCGCAGGTGTAGGAAGATAATGTTCTTCTAATGTAAAGAATGGAACAGGAACATCAAAGCCCGTTACTCTTTCAATAGGAGCACGTAAATAAAGGAAAGATGTATCATTTATAATCGACACAAGATCATTACCGAGCCCTCCGGAATTGTGAGCTTCATGAATAATGACCGCTCTTGTTGTCTTTTGTACGGATTGAGCAATTATGTCACGATCAATTGGATACAGTGTGCGAAGATCGATAATTTCACAACTAATTCCTTTTTCTTCTGCCTGTTCAGCTGCTTTTTCAGCGATGGAAACCATAGCACCCCATGCTATAAGTGTGACATCCGTACCTTCACGCACTATTTCCCCTTTGCCAATTTCAACGGTATATTTTCCAACAGGTACTTCTTCTCTCTTGGATCGATAGTTTTTCATCGTCTCTAATACAAGAACTGGATCTGGATCTTCCATTGCCGCAATTAGTAACCCTTTTGCATCATATGGGTTGGATGGACAGACCACTTTAATACCTGGCATATGTGTGAATAATATTTCTGTACTATCAGAATGAATTTCTGGTGCCCGAATTCCAGCACCGTATGGGGCTCTAATGACCATTGGTACAGTAAAATGAGACATTGACCGCATACGAAGTCGTGAAACATGTGTCATAATCTGTTCGTACGCTGGATAGATAAATCCAAGGAATTGAATCTCAGCAATCGGTCTAAAACCGTTTACTGCCAGTCCGATTGACGTTCCTATAATTCCAGCTTCTGAAAGTGGAGTATCCACTACCCGCTCAACACCAAACTTTTCTTGAAGTCCTTCTGTTGCACGGAATACACCGCCATTTTTACCGATATCTTCACCAAGGACGATCGTTCTATCATCCTCTTCTAGCATCAAGCGCATGCCATCATTAATCGCTTGAATCATCGTCATCTGTTTTGTTGTACCATTTTGTTGATCCGACTCTTTCAATTGGGTCATCATGTCACTGCCTTTCTAAATGTGCAAGATATGCTTCTTTCTGTTCAGCGAGTTGAGTAGGCATCTCAGCAAATACGTGATCAAAAACGTCATTTACGTTCGGCGGAGGGAAATTCTCCATTTCTTCTACAGCCTGTTCGACTTCAATTGTAGTTTTTGCTTTTATATCCTGGACCCATTGGTCGTCCCAATAGCCATAGTTTTTCATAAACAATTCCATACGTGTAATAGGGTCAACAATATGTTCACCTTGTTCTTTAGGACGATATTTAGATGGATCGTCTGCAGTCGTATGGGCACCTGTTCGCCAGGTCACAGCTTCAATCAAAGTAGGTCCATCCCCGTTACGAGCATGATCAAAAGCTTTTTTCGTTTCAAAATAAACGGATAAACAGTCATTTCCATCAATTCGAACACCTGGCATACCGTAGGCTACAGACTTTTGTGCAATTGTTGCAGAATTCATTTGTTTTTCAATCGGTACCGAAATCGCATAGCCATTATTCTGATTAAAAAAGACAACTGGAACTTGGAATACGCTTGCAAAATTCAAGCCTTCATGAAAATCGCCTTCCGAAGTTGCCCCATCGCCGAAATAGGCAATTGATGCATTTCTTGTTCCACGTAATTTTTCAGCCCATGCGGCACCAGCAGCATGAGGTAGCTGTGTTGCTATCGGGACCGCAGGAGGGAAGATATTTTTTCCTTCTGGCGGTACACAACCTTCGACTCTTCCGTTCCAATATAAAAATGTGCTAGCCATACTTTTTCCGAATGTTATGGTTGCACCATGATCACGATACGTTGGGAACACCCAGTCATCCGAATTGAGCGCTAATGCACTTCCTACCTGAGCAGCTTCCTGCCCTTCAAATGGTGCATACGTACCTAAACGCCCTTGTCGTTGCAAGTTAATTGCTTTTCGGTCATATGTGCGAATTCGGATCATGTTATAGTACAATTCTTTAACCAATTTTTCGTCAATCATGTCTTCAAAACTTGCATCTACTAAATTTCCTTGATCATCTATTATTCTCTTCATCGGATAGTTTTGTTCCACTAAAGTTGCCTCCAATCAGGATAAATTGCGAATGGACCACTTTGGTTTCGCAGGTGTTGTATAAAAGCTATTTCGCTTAGATCTATCTGCAATTCTTTTTTCACACATCTGATTTGCTGATTCCTCAGTTGTTCTTCCGCTACTTTTAGCTTCCTGATAAACTTCCAAAATCGAATCGTATATATGTTTTGTTTTAGCAAGTACCCGCTCATGGTTAATACCATACAATTCATCTGCCACCTGAATTAGTCCTCCGGAGTTGACGATATAATCAGGTGCGTATAATATGCCTTTTTCTTGAAGCATTTTTCCGTGTGTATCATTTAATAGTTGGTTGTTAGCTGCTCCTACAATCGCTTTTACTTTGAACTGAGCAATCGTGTTTTCGTTAATAATTCCACCAAATGCACAAGGAACAAATATATCCGCTTCCTGTGAATAAATATCTTCTTTGGCAATCACCATCACTGAACCAGTGGTGGTTGCTGCTTTTTCTTCAATGGCTAACAAGTTATCTGGATTTATATCCGTGACGTAAATGTGAGCTCCTGCTTCAAGCAATCCACATGCCACTTTGAATCCTACCTTACCTAGTCCTTGTATCGCATATTTATGTCCGCCCAATTCATCATTTCCAAAGAGCATGCGATTGGTCGCTTTAATACCGTAGAGAACGCCGGCTGCTGTAGGGATGGATGAATCGCCACCGCCACCGTACGCTTCCGGAAGTCCGTTGATGAAATTTGTTTCTTTCATTGCGTGAATGAAATCATCCATTGACGTTCCCATATCGGTACCCGTATAAAAACGTCCTCCCAATGAATTCACAAATTGACCAAATGCACGGAATAATTCAGGAGACTTATCTGTTTTAGGATCTCCGATAATAACTGCTTTGCCCCCACCGAAATCTACATCGGCAGCGGCACATTTATAAGTCATTCCTTTAGATAGTCGAAGAACATCTTCTAATGCTTCATCCATACTGTTATACGGTTGCATACGACATCCGCCGAGAGCAGGACCTAGTGTTGTATTATGGATGGCAATAATTGCTCGTAAACCTGTTGATGGATCATTACAAAAGACAATTTGTTCATGTTCACTCATTTTGTCAAAGAGTTCGAATTCCTTAGTCATTGATGTTTCCTCTGCTACTTTCATATGAAAGGCCTCCTTAAAATCTATCAAACAGAAATTCCTTAATTACTTAGACCGAAGCTTCGATTAACTTTTGAGCAATTGTTTCTTTTGGCAATATTACTTGTCTCACTTCACCTGTTCCGATTATGCCTACATGATTTTTCGCCGTCACTTTTGTGATCACCACATTGTCACGAAGTTCAACTAAAATGGCAGTTAATGTAACAGCAGAACCGAGAGTAGATGCAGCCAAATGCTTCAACTGAACGGATGCCCCCATACCCTCTTCATGGTCTTCCAAAAAAGGAAGAATGATTTTCCGGGAAACCCATTCCATATGATATGTCATTGCTACTGTTGAATAGACAGGATGTACAACAACACCTTCAAAAGAAGCGAACATATCTTCCGTTACGATAATCTCTATCGTTTCTTCTCTTCCTACGACCAATCCTTGTTTCATCATCTATCCCCTACTTACGTTGTAAATTATGTAACTCAAATGAATAGCGGAATATTGAATTTAAAAACAGAGTCTAGTAAACCTCGATATTTTGTAAACGCTTACAAACAATAATTACCTTGCTTCGAGAATGCCTTTAAATTGCGTTAATTGAATCTCACCGAATACTCTTAATATCGAAATGACCACTTAGGTTTCATTGAAGCTGAGTAAAAGCCATTTTGTTTTCCTCTGTTTTGAATTCTTTTCTCACACATCTGATTGGCTGATTCCATTGTCGAAATTCCGTTAATCTCTGACATCCTGTAAACTTCTAAAATCGCATCATAAATATGTTTTGTTTTAGCAAGAACACGCTCATGATTGATCCCGTACAATTCATCTGCCACCTGGATGAGACCACCTGAATTGATAATATAATCGGGAGCGTACAGAATTCCCTTTTGTTGAAGCTTTCTTCCGTGACATTCATCTAAGAGCTGATTGTTAGCAGAGCCTGCGATTGCTTTTACATTGAACTGATCGATTGTAAGGTCATTAATAATACCGCCTAATGCACAAGGCACAAATATATCTGCTTGCTGCGAATAAATATCTTCCCTTGCTACAATTTTCACGGTTCCAGACGTCGTTGTTGCTTTTTTCTCTATTGCTCGCAGACTTTCTTGACTTATGTCTGTTACGAAGAGATGAGCACCTTCCTCAAGTAATCCGTATGCAACTTTAGAGCCAACTTTGCCTAAACCTTGTATAGCATATGTGACTCCGCCTAAATCGTCTTTACCAAAAAGTACTTGATTCGTTGCTTTGATACCGTAAAGAACACCAGCTGCTGTCGGTATTGAGGAATCTCCTCCACCTCCATATGCTGCGGGTAACCCTACAATGCAATTGGTCTCTTTAACAGAGTGTATGAAATCCTCCATCGTTGTTCCCATATCTGTACCGGTATAAAAACGGCCCCCCAATGAGTTTACGAATTGACCGAAAGCACGAAACAATTCAGGTGTTTTATCTGTGTTTGGATCTCCGATAATGACCGCTTTCCCACCACCAAAATCCACATCAGCAGCTGCACATTTGTAGCTCATTCCTTTTGATAATCGAAGGGCATCTTCCAATGCTTCTTCAACACTGTTATATGGCTGCATACGACAACCACCAAGTGCAGGTCCGAGTGTTGTATTATGAATTGCGATGATTGCACGAAGTCCTGTTGACGGGTCATTACAGAAAACAACTTGTTCATGTTCAGCCATTCTTTCAAAAAGATCAAATTTTCTAGACATCGGAATTCTTTCTGCTATTTCCATCATTTAATCCCCCTCAGGATCTACGACATTTTATTAACCAGTTTCTTTTGAGGTTTGAGATGAAGCTTCTTCAAGTTATTTTATGTCCGACTAATTTACAGAAGTATATATTTAACGAACGCACTTATATTTAGTGTATGAGTTTCCGTTATCGTATAACACTATTTCAACGTAATATTATCAAACCGTAATATTATAGTCAATATAATAATTAGAAAAATCCATATTTTTAGAATTGAAAGTAATTTTAATGCGTATCATCTTTAATAAATCTTCTTTTAAGAACATAGACCTTTTCGGAATAATGGATATCGTCAATAAAGGGCAACCACTAAGTTCACTGAACTAAGTAGTTGCCCTTTTGAAAAAATAGCGGTCTAATAAAAATTTTACTTTTTATTCGATTGTTTATGAATTATGAAATCCAACTCACTTTTAGAGTGGCTGATTTGATTACTTGCTTCTTCAATCATGCTTTCAATTAACTCTTTTACATAAGGAATATGGTCTATCAATCCTGCTATTTGCCCACTATTAATAAATCCATTCTTCATATCACCTTCGATTGCACCTATTACATGTTGCTTTTCAGTCGTCAATTCACTGTATTGTGCACGTGTCATTCCTTCTTTTTCACGTTCGTCTAGTTTCATTGAATATGGTGTCTTTAACATTCTTCTGATCATGCCTACACTACGCCCTACTATTAGAGTTTCCGTATCGCTAGCATTCACAAGACTTTGCTTATACACCTCGTGAAATGGGGCTTCCTTCGTGGCAATTAAACGAGTGCCGATTTGCACTCCACTTGCACCTAACATAAGTGCAGCTGCCAGCCCTTTGCCATCTCCAATACCTCCAGCTGCAATAACTGGGACTTTAACATTCTTCACAATTTGAGGAATTAATGTGAATGTCGTTAATTCAAGCGTCGAATTGATTCCTGCTGCTTCAAAGCCTTCTGCAACTAGAATATCCACTCCTGCAGCTTCTGCTTTTTGGGCATGTTTGACTGAGGCTACAAGAGCAATGACTATCACACCATGCTCATGTAATTTCGCTATAAATGGGACTGGGTTTCCTGCCGACAGAGAAACAACCGGAACATTATGTTTGATGACAAGGTCAATGAGCTCTTCTGTATAAGGAGAGACATTAATTGCGATGTTAATCGCAAATTTCTTATTTGTCTTGGCTTTCGTTTGAAGTATAATCTTTTCAACTTCACTTGGGGTCATCGTGCCGCATCCTATGGTTCCTAACCCACCTGCTTCTGAAACAGCCGCCGTCAACTGGGCATTACTAATATTCCCCATACCACCTTGAATAATAGGAAAGTCAATCTGGAGCATTTCGCAAACGTATTTCATTAATTATCCACCTCTACTCAATTATGTTATAGTAAATCCATTAGAAAGACAATTGCGTTAATTTAATAGGGGGTAAAAATGATGATAGTTACGTTTAAAGGAAAAACACCAGTACTAGATTCTACGGTTTTTGTTGCACCGGGGGCGAAGATAATCGGGGAAGTTATAGTAGGGGCAGAATCTACCATTTGGTTTAATACCGTATTGCGCGGAGATGAAGGAAGAATTTCAATTGGAGAAAAATGTAGCATCCAGGACAATTCGACGATTCATTTATATGAAGATGCCCCTGTTGTAGTTGAAGATGAAGTGACAGTTGGACATAATGTTATTTTACATGGCTGCAAAGTGGGCAGACGCTCAATTATTGGAATGGGTTCAACGATTCTTGACCATGCAGAGATTGGAGAAGAATGCATAATTGGAGCCAATACTTTAATTCCGCCTGGCAAGAAAATTCCTCCCCGTTCCTTAGTTGTCGGCTCACCAGGAAAAGTAGTTAGAGAATTGACTGACAAAGATTTTGAAATCATCCAATTATCTATTGATACCTATGTACAAAAAGGTTACGATTATCGGGAGATTTTCCAGAACAAAGAAACATAATGAAAAAAACTGGGTAGCTATTAAGCACCCAGTTTTTTTCATAGAAAATCATAACAACTCTTAATCAATTATTAAGGGATGATCACCAGCATCATATGATTTATCTTTCCATTGCATGTCATTATCATCTTGGAATACTTCTTCGAAAAATTGACTTGCCGATTGGGCAAGTAACTTGTAGTATTGCTCGAACAAAAGAGCCGCATGATTTCCGTTCCATATTTCCGGAAGTAATTCTCTAGGAAGTCCAGGGTCAGTAAATAGAAACTTCCGGTATTCGTGAACAAGGTTTGTCCGTTCCACGAAACATTCTGCATCCGTCATTTGCCCTTTATTCATCATACTTTGATGGACAATAAATTGTTTGCTGTAGGTTGTGATGAATTCTTGATATTTTCCTTCGATTTCTTGAAGCGGCCAACTTTTTTCAACGAGTGATTTGTCAGCTTGTGGGCCTTTGTATGAAGATACGAAGAAATCTACGTAAGATTGAATTTCATACTTCTCAATAAGCAGATTCACTTCTTTTTCAAGATTATTCGGGGAAATCCAACACCCATTTGAAAAGCTCCCAAAACCACTCCATAAAAGTTCTTTACGGAGTTCGTCGCGAATCTGTCTTTTTTCTTCCGGAATCGTATACATAAGCATACGCCATTTCCCATCCCAATCGTTCGGCATCAATTTAAAAATCCGCACAGCGGCTTCTTCCATCCGTGTTTCTCCGCGTAGTGTTAAGAAATAATAACTTTTATTCCCCTTTTTCTCAGAATCAATCCAACCTTGCTTCATCATCCTGGAAACGGCTACGCGAACAGATTGTTCATTATGTCCAAATTCTTTTAATAAACGAATTAAGCTTCCAATCCAAATTTTGTTTCCGTAATGTCGGATATAGTCACCATATATTGTGAAAATCATGGATTGTGTATTTGCCACTAGTACTCACTCTTTCTTATTCGCTCTATATCGTATTTCACGATGCATCCTAACTATCATTATATCGTTATATTACAAAAAGGAAAATTTAATTACCAGTGAATACCGGACTCCTTTTCTCACTGAATGCGTTTAGTG
>NZ_JBFUKT010000093.1:0-12507 GCF_056400705.1 Paenisporosarcina sp. P5_A11 | reverse complement strand
GAATTAGCGGACTCTGTAGAAGTGGTTGAATGGCCAAACTCAGAATTACATCAAAAAATTCATGGCTATCTGAAAAATCCAGGCTCAAAAAATCCTGATTATGCCTTATCGAATTTAACGCCGATTGAGTCTGTGCTGTTATTTTCCTATGCCCAACAATCAGATTTCCCAGAAGTACTGTTGGATTTGACTCTTCCATTCCAAGGAATAGGATCAGTAGCGGATATACAGGCATTTCTAGGGAACGAAAATATTCTTCCCGAAGAAGAAATTACACTTATGTATGATGAACGAATGAGCACCTCTCAAAATGAAGAACTTTTTGGCATGATTGAAGTCCAAACGAAGGAAACTGTTAAGACAATACCGGTTGTGAAAAACCGAGAAGGTGTATGGCAAATCGATTTAGGTATTTCGGGGACTACTCTAGGAGAGCACTATTACGAACCGATTACTTTAAAGTACACGAAAAGAGTCCAAAGAATTTATGAAGAATTCAAAGAAGCATATGACTTCGATATCATTAGATCGGAAAGTCCAGATATTATTGCAGGCATCTATTTGGAAGCATTATATTCGGGTGATGCTGAAACCCAGTATGCATTGTTGTTGGATGACGTGAACTATTTAAGACCTACCCGCGAGGAATTTATAGGTGAATACACCCGTTCTGCCGACGTCATGGATTGGAAGACTCTATACGAATCAGTTGAATATCAATCAGAAGAAGTGCAAGGCAACCATGATCAAGTCATTTATTTTAATTTAAAAACCGAATATCAGACAAAAGATGAAATCCAGAAAGGATTCCAACTGCGTAAAACGAGTGAAGGATGGCGTGTTCACTTTATGCCGATGCAGTGAGTCTTTTGACAATACACTCCTGTAATACCGCAAGGAGATGAAGAGTACGATCAAATAATATATTTCGAACTTAAAAGAGAGTTTCAATATGGAAATGAAACACGAAAAGGTATTAGTATGCGGAAAACTATAGATGGATGGCGAGTTTATTTTGCTCCATTCCAGTGATGTTTTTGAGTTATTTACTAGTTTATGGTATAATCTTTTATGGCCTTAAGGTAGATAGGTATATATCCAAGACTGGGAGAGATTATTATGACTAAGAAGTTTCAAGTTGGTGAAGTGGTTTCAGGAAAAGTAACAGGCGTACAGCCATACGGCGCGTTTGTAGCATTAGATGAAGAGACTCAAGGTCTTGTTCATATCTCGGAAATCACATACGGTTATGTAAAAGAAGTAAGCGAATTCTTGTCAGTTGGTCAAGAAATAGAAGTGAAAGTACTTGAAGTGGACGAAAAGGCAGGGAAAATCAGCCTTTCAATTCGTGCATTACAAGAACGTCCACCAGTTTTACGTAAAGACGACAAACCTAAAAAATCATTGCAAGCACGCGTTGACGAGCATGATGCAGAAGGTTTTAACTCTTTAAAAGATAAATTGCAAGAATGGATTAATAAATCCGGTCAATGAGAAAAAGCGAGCTAACTCTATATGAGTTACTCGCTTTTTTTATTTGATAAATAGTATTATGCAAAGCTCTATTTCTTCATCTTTCTCAATCGATACTGCAAGTTCTGTCTACTCATTCCTAAAGCTAATGCAGCTTTTGTAACGTTTCCATCAAACATCCCCATCACTTTTTGCAAGTAGTACATCTCTGCTTCTCTTAAATAATCGTCAAGTGGCAATAAGTCTCGATCTGTTTGAACAACAAAATCTTCTGCTCTCATCAAAGGCTCTCGCATTTCTTGCACTTTTATTTTAAAATGCAGAGGCAACATTTCAAAAGTAATCATGTCTTCATCGGATAACATAGAGGCCATTTCGTCCAATAAAATTTCCACTTCTTTTAAATTTCCTGGCCAGTCATACGAATGGAAAATTTCGCGCACTTCATTGGTCAAACTTAAAATAGCCGAACCAAAACGAACACGATGTCTAGCAAAGTAGTCATGAATAAACGGATCGATGTCTTCTCGGCGTTCTCTTAACGGAGGAACAACTATTGTCATGGATGAAAAGAAATAATATAGGTCTTTCAAAAGTTCTCCTGAAGCAATTAAATCTACTGGGTCTGCACCAACGCTCGCTAAAAATAAATGGTCACAAAGTGTTGGATCATTAACCATTCTTAAAAGCTGCTGTTGCATACTAAGTGTAAGTAAATCAATTCGTTCACAAAAAATTGTACTTGCTTCAAGAGAAACTAAGTCGTCTTTTAATTTATTTAGAATGGTTGGATCAGAGTTGTGGCAATATAGCGTATAGAAATGGGATAAAGGTGGGGATAATTCGTAATGTATGCCTTCAGCAACTAAGTCTTTGCCAGTTCCGGCTTCACCAACTAGTAATACAGATAAGCGTGCAGTAGCTGCTTTTTTAGCAGTTGAAATGACTTGTTTCATCGACTCTGAAACGGCTGTAATTACTGAAAATGTAATCGGTTCACCATAGCGACGCAATGGTTGGTAAACCAAACGTTCTAAGGTTGTGACGTCACGTGCTAATTCAACAGCACCGATTAACTCGCCATTTTCAAAAACGGGATATGTATCATTTATTGTTGTAATTTCATGACCATTACGATTCCAATACGTTTGTTTTACATTTAACACGTGTTCCTCACTTTGTAGTACTTTTAAAAGAGTGCTTTCTTGTTGATCGAATTGGAATAACTCAAGAAGAGAACGATCGGCTACATCGTGTAAATCTAAGCCTTCAATATTTTTCATTTTTTCATTATATAAAATGGTCCGTCCATTACGATCAATTGCGTGAATACCAACGGGAATATGGTCACTTGCAAAACGGTAAAACGGTAATAATTGAAGGTCTTTTTTATTCACGGGAGGAACACTCCTAACTTTTTTTGCTAAAATAAGAAATATCACTTGATTAACGCAACAATCTTTTGCATTATTATAGATGTAAACGAAATAAAAGTGCAAATTATTTTTGCACTAAAAATAAATTATAGGAGGATTCATATGATTCCTTATAAACATGAAGCATTCACAGATTTTTCAAAAGAAGAAAACAAAATTGCCATTCAAGACGGTTATGAAACAGTAGCTGGTTACATGGGGCAAGATTTCCCACTTATTATTGGTGGCGAAAGAATTACGACTGAAGAAAAGATTGTTTCTTACAATCCATCAAATAAAACTGAAGTTGTCGGTTCAGTATCTAAAACAAGCCATGAATTAGCTGCAAAAGCTATGGACATTGCTGATGCTACATTTAACACATGGAAAAAAGTGAAACCTGAAATCCGTGCAGATGTTCTTTTCAAAGCAGCTGCAATTATGCGTCGTCGTAAATTCGAGTTCTCAGCATTACTTTCTAAAGAAGCTGGTAAAACATGGATAGAAGCAGACGTTGAAGCGGCTGAAGCTATCGATTTCCTTGAATACTATGGTCGTCAAATGCTTCGTTTAAAAGATGGTCAACCAGTTGAAAGCCGTCCAGGTGAGTACAATCGTTATGACTATATTCCTTTAGGTGTAGCAGTTGTTATTTCTCCATGGAACTTCCCGTTTGCTATCATGGCAGGAACTGCTGTAGCAAATATTGTTGCTGGTAACACAGTCTTACTTAAACCTGCATCAACTACACCAATCGTAGCGTTTAAATTTGTTGAAGTATTAGAAGAAGCAGGAATGCCTGCTGGTGTACTTAACTTCATTCCTGGATCTGGTGCTGAAGTTGGGGACTTCTTAGTCGATCACCCGCGTACTCGTTTAATCAGTTTCACTGGTTCACGTGATGTTGGTTTACGTATTTTTGAACGTTCTTCTAAATTAAACGAAGGTCAAATTTGGATTAAACGTGTTATCGCTGAAATGGGCGGTAAAGACACAATCGTTGTTGATAAAGAAGCTGATTTAGAATTAGCTGCTCAATCAATCGTTAAATCTGCATTTGGCTTTAGTGGACAAAAATGTTCAGCATGTTCACGTGCTGTTATCGTTGAAGATGTATACGATCAAGTAGTAAATCGTGTAGAAGAGTTAACGAAAGCTTTATCTGTAGGTGTTCCAGAGCAAGATGAGCACTTTGTAGGTCCAGTTATCGATGGCGCTGCATTCAAAAAAATTATGAGCTACATTGAAATTGGTAAAGGTGAAGGTCGCCTAGTTTCGGGTGGAACTGGAGATGACTCTAAAGGATTCTTCATTCAACCAACTGTATTCGCTGACTTGGATCCAAAAGCACGCATCATGCAAGAAGAAATTTTTGGACCAGTTGTTGGTATCTCTAAAGCAAAAGATTTCGATCACGCACTTGAAATTGCAAACAACACGGAGTACGGCTTAACTGGAGCGGTTATTACTAACAACCGTATGAACCAAGAAAAAGCACGTGAAGAATTCCATGTTGGTAACTTATACTTCAACCGTGGATGTACTGGCGCAATCGTTGGCTACCAACCATTCGGTGGTTTCAACATGTCAGGAACAGACTCTAAAGCGGGCGGACCTGATTACTTAGGATTGCACTTACAAGCTAAAACAACATCAGAAATGCTATAAGAAAAGCGTAGAAGCCCGAGCTAGCTCGACACCGGCGCTGGAAGGCTCGATTCGAAAGCCTGCTTTCGCATGAGAGACTGAAGCTTAGGTGCGAGCTGGGCTTCGAAGCTAGACATTAAGACTAGCGGGAAACCTTAAATAGCTCGACACCGGCGCTGGAAGGAAGAAAGGTGAATCATTAGCCTTTCTGACCCCATGCCGTTGCCCGCAAGCTGGGCTTCGAAGCTAGACAGCTGGACATGAAAGTATGAATATAGGCAGGCACATCTGAAGATGGGTCTGCCTTTTTTTACAAATCAAAGGAGGCGAAACATTATGACAGTTTCACAGAATGTTATTGAACAAACAGAGAAGTTTGGTGCTCCAAACTATCATCCACTTCCAATCGTAATTTCTGAAGCACAAGGTGTATGGGTAAAGGATCCAGAAGGAAATAAATTTATGGATATGTTATCTGCTTATTCAGCAGTAAACCAAGGACACCGTCACCCGAAAATTATTCAAGCACTTAAAGATCAAGCGGACCGTGTGACACTAACTTCACGTGCTTTCCATAATGACCAATTAGGACCTTGGTACGAAATGATTTGTAAGTTATCAGGTAAAGAAATGGCATTGCCAATGAATACGGGTGCAGAAGCTGTTGAAACAGCTATTAAAGCAGCCCGTCGCTGGGCATACGATGTAAAAGGAATCGCTGAGAACCAAGCAGAAATTATTGCTTGTAACGGGAACTTCCACGGTCGTACTATGGCTGCTGTGTCTCTTTCTTCTGATCCAGATTACAAACGTGGCTTCGGACCGATGCTACCGGGTATTAACCTAATCCCATATGGTGATATTGAATCGTTAAAACAAGCGATCACGCCAAATACAGCTGCATTCTTAATTGAACCAATTCAAGGTGAAGCTGGAATTGTTATTCCTCCAGCAGGTTTCATGAAAGCAGCCCGTGAACTTTGTCGCGAAAATAACGTCCTATTCATTGCAGACGAAATCCAAGCAGGTCTTGGCCGTACAGGTAAAATGTTTGCGTGCGAGTGGGAAGATGTAGATCCAGATATGTACATTTTAGGTAAAGCACTTGGCGGCGGTGTATTCCCAATCTCTTGTGTTGTTGCTAATAAAGAAATTCTTGAGGTATTTAACCCTGGTTCACACGGTTCTACTTTCGGTGGTAACCCAATGGCTTGCGCAGTTTCAATTGCATCATTAAATGTTTTAGTAGATGAAAAGTTAGCACAACGCTCTGAAGAACTAGGAAACTATTTCAAAGAAGCATTATCACAAATTAAACATTCTTCTATTAAAGAAGTTCGTGGACGTGGATTATTTATCGGTATAGAGCTTAACGAAGAAGCTCGTCCATATTGTGAAGAATTAAAAGAACTTGGGCTTCTATGTAAGGAAACTCATGACACGGTAATTCGTTTTGCACCACCTTTGGTAATAACTAAAGAAGAATTAGACTGGGCAATCGAAAAAATTCAAAAAGTATTCAATAAATAATTTTTATTGTAAAAAAATATACCAAATATGTTACAATAGTTGCGATAGAATCATTATGAATAAAGAGGCGAAAATATAAAATGGCTGAAAATCTAAACCTGTTCACTTCAACGCAAGATGTAATTCAGGACGCACTGAACAAACTTGGATATGACGAGGGAATGTTTGAACTTTTAAAAGAACCATTACGAATGCTAGAAGTACGTATTCCAATTAAAATGGATGATGGTAAAGTTAAAGTTTACACGGGTTACCGTGCACAACATAACGATGCTGTAGGTCCTACTAAAGGTGGCGTACGTTTTCATCCTGAAGTTTCTGAAGATGAAATGAAAGCATTATCTATGTGGATGACTTTAAAGTGCGGTATCGTTGATTTACCATACGGTGGAGCTAAAGGTGGAATTATTTGTGATCCACGACAAATGTCAATGAATGAAATTGAAAAGTTAAGTCGTGGTTACGTTCGCGCAATAAGTCAATTTGTTGGTCCAACTAAAGATATTCCTGCTCCAGATGTATTTACAAATTCTCAAATTATGGCATGGATGATGGATGAATATAGCCGTATGGATGAATTCAACTCTCCTGGCTTTATTACAGGTAAACCTATTGTTCTTGGTGGTTCACAAGGACGGGAGCGTGCAACTGCACAGGGTGTAACTATTTGTGTTGAAGAAGCTGCAAAAAAACGCGGAATCGAAATGAAAGGCGCACGAGTTGTCATTCAAGGATTCGGTAATGCAGGAAGTTTCTTAGCTAAATTCATGAGTGATGCAGGAGCGAAAGTTATCGGAATTTCAGATGCTTACGGTGCGTTACATGATCCAGAAGGTTTGGATATTGATTACTTGCTTGATCGTCGTGATAGTTTTGGAACAGTAACAACATTGTTTGAAAATACTATCTCAAATCAAGAATTACTTGAATTGGATTGTGATATTCTAGTGCCTGCTGCCATTGAAAATCAAATCACAGCAGAAAATGCACATAAAATTAAAGCTAGTATTGTAGTTGAAGCAGCAAATGGTCCTACTACTTCAGAAGCTACAAAAATATTAACTGATCGTGGCATTTTACTTGTTCCAGACGTACTTGCAAGTGCAGGTGGAGTAACGGTATCTTATTTTGAATGGGTTCAAAATAATCAAGGATATTACTGGACAGAAGAAGAAGTTAACGAGAAGCTATATAAAAAGATGATTACTGCTTTTGATAATGTTTATACGGTTGCAACAACACGCAATATTAATATGCGATTAGCTGCATATATGGTAGGCGTACGTAAAACTGCTGAAGCGGCACGATTCCGTGGCTGGGTATAACAACAATACTGCGTCTTGTCTATTTTAGACAAGACGCTTTTTTTGTATGATATGAGCTCTTTTCTTTGATTTTATGAAGAGTTTTGCACATAATAAATTCATAGGAGCGTGATCAAAGTGAATTCATTTTCATTTTATAACCCTGTCAAATTGATTTTTGGTAAAGGGCAACTTGAGCAGATTAAACAAGAATTACCTACATACGGCAAAAAAGTTTTAGTCGTCTATGGTGGTGGAAGTATAAAGAAAAACGGTCTTTATGAAGAAGTAATGACGACATTAAAGGGAGCAGATTTAGATGTTTTTGAATTAAGTGGTGTAGAACCTAACCCACGTATTTCAACTGTTCGACGTGGTGTGGAGCTTTGTAAAAAAGAAAATATTGATGTAATACTAGCAGTAGGTGGAGGATCAGTAATTGATTGTACAAAGCTAATAGCAGCAGGTGCTAAGTATGAGGGTGATGCTTGGGATTTTGTTAGTCGTAAAGCTGTTCCTGAAGCAGCACTGCCATTTGGTACGGTTTTAACTTTAGCAGCAACAGGCTCAGAAATGAATTCAGGTTCTGTTATCACAAATGAAGAGACACAAGAAAAATACGGATGGGGTAGCCCTTTAGTTTTCCCGAAATTCTCAATACTTGATCCAACATATACGTTCTCCGTCCCACAAGATCAAACTGTTTACGGAATCGTTGATATGATGTCACATATATTTGAACAATATTTCAACAACGCTACGAACACACCTGTCCAAGATGAAATGTGTGAAGGTGTATTACGTGCAATTATGGAAACTGCACCAAAGTTATTAAATAATTTACATTCATACGAACACCGTGAAACTATTCTCTTCTCAGGAACGATTGCTTTAAATGGCATGCTTCAAATGGGATACCAAGGGGACTGGGCATCCCACAATATTGAGCATGCAGTATCAGCCGTTTATGATATCCCGCACGCAGGTGGGTTAGCAATTCTTTTCCCACACTGGATGCGACACAATATTAAAATTGACCCAGAACGTTTCGCACGTTTAGCAGTTTATGTATTTGGAGTTGAACCTGAAGGCAAAACGGTAGAAGAAATAGCAAATGAAGGAATCGATAATTTACGTGCTTATTGGACTTCACTAGGTGCTCCGGAAACTCTTGCTGATTATGATATTGATGATTCTAATATTGAAGTCATGGTAGAAAAAGCAATGGTTTATGGACCATTTGGAAATTTTGTTTCTTTAGAATCTGAAGATGTACGTTCAATCCTAAAAGCTTCTTTATAAAGTCGAAAAACACTCTTCCAACATGGTTGAGTGTTTTCTTTTCCTACGTACGAATAAAATCGTACTCCTCCTGTCCATTCTATATAGAAGAAGGAGGTCTTTTTTTTGATTGAACTAAATTCTTTAATACAAGGACAACGGTTTGAAAAAGGTGAGTTAGAAGAGTTTTTAACAGCCCAAGGATTTACTGTTGGTGGTGGTTGGGATTATGATCATGCTTATTTTGATTATGTATTTCAAAAAACACCATACTATGATGTCTTACGAATTCCAGTATATGTGAAGAGCGGGGACTTTGAACAGGCATCTGCTAAGTTAGAATGCGGTATACCTTTCTTGCTTAGACATTGTTATCAGTATGGTATAGATGACGAAAAGGATGCTTTATTTGGGCTTGGTGGAGGGGCGTTAAATCAATTTCAAAAGCCTACGAATCCAGATGCACCAATAAGTGAAAAACTAGTTGTGCAGGGAGTAGAATTACTTAAAGTACTCGATAGTCAGTTGCAATAGGAAAGATAGCGAGCGATTTCATTAAAGGCTTGAAACCGTTTTACTGTTTGGTCGGCGGAGTTGTACGGTAAAAGCTATTGTTTAAAGATTTTCAAATAAAATGTCCCGTCCAATTTGAAATCATTGGATGGGACATTTTATTATTATTCAGTTGGTAAAGTATCTGGGCGAGTACTTACATGTTTCCAATGAGTAGTCCCATCGTCTTCATCAAATGAAATGGTCACATCTTGTACACCTTGTTGGTGAAGAATCAAGTCTACTAAATGATCACGAATATCATCTGCCTGAGCAAAAGAGATAGAAGAGTCAACTTCAGCCACAAGTTCTACGTGTAAAAACTCTCCTTCTTTTATTACTGCAAGCTTTTGAATGTCTTTCACATCTTTGTGTTCAAATACCAGATGAGCAATGTGGTTTAACATTTGTTCATCTGTTTCGCCGATTGCACCGCGTGCATTTTCTAAGAAAACTCGTCCAACTACATAGAACATCATTAATCCAATCATAATAGAAGCAATACCTTCTGCTTGTAAAAATCCAGTAAAATGAGCAATTAAGACAGCTATAAACGCTAAGATACCACCGCTAGTTGCTACTAAATCTTCCATAAACACTAATTTAGTTGCTGGTTTAGCACGATTTAAGTGAACAAAACCTTTAGTTAAAGGTGCTAAACCTTTTGCATCTGCAATTCCTGCTTCGTGTAAAACTTCTTTACCAGCCTTATAAAGTACAAACGTTTCTAAAATAATTGCAATTGCTAATACACCAAGAGTAATTAATAATCCACCAGATTTAGTTGGATGTTGTATATGATGCCATCCTTCAATTATCGTTTCATAAGATAAAATAGCAACAATTAAGACTGCACCTAGACAAACTAAGTTGACAACTCGACCAAAACCATTTGGAAAACGAGTAGTAGGTGATTTTTTAGAAAGCGCCGATCCAATAAAAACAAAAAACTGGTTTGCGGCATCCCCGATTGAATGCATCATTTCTGCAAACATAGYTACATTTCCTGTGAAAAAGAAAGCAACACCTTTTAATACTGCAATGATAGTATTTACGATTGCTGCAAGTAAGGAAGGTTTATTTCCTCCTTTAAGTAGTCCGAAAAATTCTTTCATAAATGCCTCCTGTTAAGATAAGATTTCGAGTTCAACTCGATCGATATAAGAGAGAGAATGAACTCTGTTGTAAATAGTAAACATGTCGTGTCTAGGTGGTGCAGATAAGCGTATTTCCATTTCATGTTTAATACGTTGATCAGAAAGCGGAATGTCTTTAATGCGAAAACTTTCTACAACAATTTCTTCTGAGGTTAAAAAAGATATTAAACTTTTTATGTCACCCGTTTCGGAAATTAGAACTTTTAAATAAACTTCTTTCATCCTTAACCGTTTAGGACCGATTTTAGAAAGGAGAGGAGGGAGTAGCTCGATTCCCACTAATACAATCAATACACAAATAGTCGCTTCTATATAGAAACCAGCTCCTACAGCAATACCAATAGCGCCGGCACCCCAAATCATTGCAGCTGTTGTTAAACCAGTAATACTGTCATTACCTTTTCTTAAGATTACCCCTGCACCTAAAAAACCAATTCCACTAACTATTTGCGCCGCAAGACGTAATGGATCCATCGTAATATTGACACCGTCTCTAGCTTCAGCCATATAGGCAGATTCAATAGAGATGTAAGTAAGGAGACAACTAAACGTTGCAATGACTAAACTTGTTTTCAAGCCAACAGGTTTCTTCTTTAATTCCCTTTCAATGCCAATAATTAAACTTAATAGTGCTGCTAATCCCAACTTCAATAATATTTCGGTATGTATAAACCCGCCAGAAATAACATCTCCCATTAACATCCTCCTCACTAAAAGATAAAAACAAACTTGCACTGCCTGATTAGAAATGAAACAATATGAAGGAATACTTATATAGTACCTTTTTTCGGTTAATATAAACAATTGTTTAGAGGGTAAAGAGAGAAGTGGAATTCATGGGAAATCGTACAATTCATCCATACCTGCCAATAGCGATTGGTGTTATTGCTGTTTCTATGTCAGCGATCTTCGTAAAACTTGCCAACGCTGATGCAGGAGTCATTGCATTTTACCGAATGTTGTTTTCAGTTTTAATCATGGCACCTATCTTTTTTTGGAAGTACACAAAAGAGTTGAGAATTTTAACAAAAAGAGATTGGACGTTTTCATTTATAGCCGGTATCTTTTTAGCTTTTCATTTCATTCTATGGTTCGAATCATTAAATTACACATCAGTAGCAAGCTCAACAGTATTAGTAACGTTGCAACCTTTGTTTGCGTTTGCAGGAACATATTTCTTCTTTAAGGAACGTTTATCTGTTAAAACAATTCTATCAGGACTCATTGCAATCGTAGGATGTATCTTAATTAGCTGGGGAGACTTCCGAATCAGTGGAAGTGCTTTGTACGGAGATATGTTGGCACTTTCTGCTTGTGGACTAGTTACTGCTTATTTATTGTTTGGACAGGACGTACGAAAAAGACTTTCGCTCGTTACATACACATTTGTGGTTTATGGAGTAAGCACTATAACTTTGTTCTTTTACATAGTTGTTAAAGGAGAGTCGTTTGGCCCGTATCCAGCAAATGATTGGTTGTGGTTTTTATTATTAGCAATTGTTCCGAATCTTTTAGGGCATACATTATTTAACTGGTCATTAAAATATGTTTCAACAAATATTATATCAATCGCGATTTTATTTGAACCAATAGGAGCAGCAATATTAGCTTTTTATGTGTTTAATGAATATTTAAGCGCTACTCAAATACTTGGAGGATTCATCGTAATTGCAGGTATAACGCTGTTTGTGATGGACTTTAAACGATTCAATAAACTTTTTCGTAAAAAACCTCTTGATTTATGAATCAAGAGGGTGTATATTAAATCTTGTCCTTCGGAAGCGAGAAAAAATATTTTAAAATAGTTATTGACTTTGATTTCGAAAGACGGTATATTAATAAAGTCGCTGAAACGGCGACGAACAAATGAACCTTGAAAACTGAACAGCAAAACGTCAACTAACAAGCGGAACGCACTTCGGTGCCGGAAGCGAAAACGTTTTCTTCCGCCGACACCTGTCGGTATCGAAAACAAACTTGAACTTAATTGTTCATTATAAACGTCAAATTTTTGACGCCAGCAACAAAGTCGAGCTAATCGACTCACCATTATGGAGAGTTTGATCCTGGCTCAGGACGAACGCTGGCGGCGTGCCTAATACATGCAAGTCGAGCGGAATGATGAAGAAGCTTGCTTCTTCTGATTTT
>NZ_JBFUKT010000092.1:0-12647 GCF_056400705.1 Paenisporosarcina sp. P5_A11 | reverse complement strand
GTATATGCATTATTAGCCTTGAGACTGAAAAATCTTATATTATTTTCATTCCATTTAATTGTACTATCATTAAAAGAATTACTAAGTATAGAAGGAATTTTCACAATATCTACTTGATGATTATTTAAAATCAGCCCATTAATAAGTGCATTATTTCTTAACATTGCTGAAGAATTCAGATCGGTTGGACTTAATGTTACAAAAAGTATTCTCATCATTTATCTCACATTTCATTAAAGTATTTTTAAAAATATATAAATAACGCCCAACATAGTTGTTAATACAACCGAAAGAATCATTGTAATCTGTTTAGCTTTTTTACTAGATAAAAGATATCCGTCAATTGCTAGAGCAACCATAAAAGGATAATAGAAAATTATATGCCTAAAAGTAAAAGTAGTAGCTATTATACCTATGAAACATATTAAAAAAGATAAAGCTAACCAATCCATTTTAATTAATCTTCTTATTAGAAAGGGTGTCAAAAGTACTTGTATCAACACTCCGCAATAAACTAATAACATGACAAAATCAAATAAATACATATTTGATTCTTTAAATAAATTGAAAATATTTGGGAAAGGAATAATAAAAGCATAAAACGACCTTAAGATAATGCCGAATGGAATTAGTGGTTGTTCAAAAATAATACGGCTGAGTCCTTCCTCAGAAGTATTGTTAAGTACGTATTCAGAATAATATTCTAAGAAAGTATCGAATTTTACAGTCGCAAGAAAATTACTACCCATTATAATGGGAACTAATATCGCAAAAAGATACCTTTTTTTCAACTTGATTTTTTCAGCTAAGATAAGTAAACATAATCCCGCTGCAAAAACTAAAGCATTTTCCCTGGTATAAAATGTGATAAAGGTTAAAATAAACAATAGAATTAAATATAAAAACTTCCTTAAATATTTTTGATTACTTATCAATTTTTCAAAAATAAATACTAGCATTAATATTTGGAATAAATTAAGCGTATCTCTAAAAACATGCGCATTTATATATTGAATATTTGGAGTAAGCGCAAAAACTAAACTAATTATTTTAGTTTTTGTATCAGTAAAATCAGCATATTTTTTTATTAAATATTGGAAGATCATTACAATCCATATAAGTAAATGAACATTAATGAATCTGGGCAGAAATGTATTGTAACCATCATATAAATTACTAAAATTAATAATAGCTGCAATATATACAGAAAAGAAAGGAGCATTATCAAATCTATCAAGAACTGTTCCATTTAAAAAGGCCGGGTTATAAATATGCGAATTAACAACTAGTTGACCTTTCTCTTCAAATTGAATATCATCAGATCCACCCAAATAATAAGGACTTCCAAAAGCATTCATATTAGCAAAATAAACCAAAAAGATAAATATGATTGAAACAAAAAAAATAAGAACATACATTTTAGAATTTTCATAACTCTTACTAAGTATAAGTGGTATTGTAACGCAACCTAGTAAAAGATTTATTACTAGTACTGAAAGAGAGAAAGTCATAATAGAAGATACAACAATAATAGTTAACATAACTAATAGAAGAAGGATTTTGTTTTTATTTTTATTTACTTTTTTCATACATTTACTTCCTTTTAATTAGTTTTGTACATTTTTATACCATTTTTCATATGATTTATAGCTTTTAACAAACCCATATTTCCCTTGTAAACATTATGCTTTCTTAATGCATATTGTAATAATAAGGGATAAGAAAAATATTTTGAAAACGTCGCAAAAAAGACACCTTTATCAAAGAAAAATTTTTCATTGTATCCTGTAAACCACGTAGATTCATAATTATAAACATCTGCAATCTTGGTTGTATTTGAATAAATTTTTAGTCCCTTTTTTAAACAATCACTTATAAAGAGGCTATCTTCCCCAGCACTATAGATTGCTCCTCCTCCGAATAAAAGAGAAAAGAAAATATTTTTCTTGTAAATTTTTTCTCTCTTAAATGCTACACTTACAGCTCCATACTTTAATGAATTAAATATTCTCACGCGTCCATTTTTTTTTACTTTGTCTACCTTTCCATTTTCATCAAATACTGAAACATTAAATATAATCACATCCGCTTTTGGATTTTTTTTAAACKCGTTAAAAATTATTTCTTTATAATTTTCAACATATTTCATATCATCATCCGCTAATACACAAATTTCAGCCGTAGATCTCATTAAAGCATTATTTCTGCTTCTCCCTATACCTCGTTCTTTAAATGAATACATTTTGACAAAACCATTTTCGCTTTCAATAAAACTATTATTATCACATTGATTAATAATAATTGCTTTAGTATTAATATTCATTTTATTAATTATTGATAAGTCGTTTTGGTGCATTGTTGAAAGTAAAACTTCGATATCCATCTCGTACTCCCTTTTATAATTCCTATAAATTATAATTTCTTTAAAATTTTTATTGTATAAAAAGGACCATTAATAAATGCACAAACAGCGTTTCTTAATACAAGAAAGTATTTCCTTCTTTTTAAATTAGCATATGTTAGAACCGCGTAATGTCTGAATTTTATATAGCGTATTTCATTTGAAGAAAATAAATTGAAATATTCCTTTTTGAAATTATATAAGGTATTCTCTCCTGTTATTTTATTTTCTCCTGTAGATAATCCGCCATGGTTACTATGTATATAGGCAACAATATCACAACCTGACAAATAGCCAATTTTAGAACTTTTTTCAATTGTTTTAACCATTAAATAAAACTCGTCACCAATATCAATGGGATCAAAGCCACCTATTTTTTTTAATAAAACGCTTTTATACATAAAGGTAGCTGTACCTGTGATATGATACATTAAATGGTATTTCAATAATGTGTTTTTATCAAAACTAGTTAAATCGTTTCTTTTTCTAATATCCACGATTTTATCCTTTTTATTTTTCAAAACCAAATCCGTAAAGCACATCTCTAAATCATTAGACAACATATAATTTAACTGGTTTTTGATTTTTTCTGACTGATAAATATCGTCATCATCTAAAAAAGTTATATATTGTCCCGAAGCATTGGATATTCCACTGTTCCTAGTTTTTGCAGAACCCAGATTTTTAATGTTTTTTATATATATTAAATTAGTAAATTCCTGCTGCAATTTCGAAATAATCCCTCTAACAATATCTCTAAACTCCGAATCAGGTTCATTATCATCAACAACTACAATTTCTGTATTCAAATAAGTTTGATTAATCACCGATTTTATAGCTCTTTCCAAAGTATCTGTTCTCTTGTATGTTGGTATAATCACACTAACTTTTATTTTCATAAATCCTCACTTCATTTTTTATATTTTATAATTGTATTCAAATATCATTGTTTGAAATGAATACTATCAAATGAAAACTTAATATTTTACCACTATTCAAATAAATTATTTATATGGCGAGTGATAGTTAAAAACTATATTTACAAAAACGTAGTTACTAAAATATCCATTATACAATTCAAATATGTTTAAACCATCTATTAAAACATTATTCCCTTCGTCCTTCCTTAATACCATCTGATTTTAATACCCCTACTACTGTTTTAATGAAGATCCATATATCCAATACCAAATTTATTTTTTGAACATATTCGCCATCAATTTTTGCTTTTAATACAATTGACAATTCATCTCTTCCACTTACCTGAGCAAGTCCCGTCAATCCTGGATAAACATTATTTGCATTGTATTTGTCTCTTTCTTTAATTAAATCATATTGGTTCCAAAGAGCAGGACGAGGACCTACTATACTCATATCACCCTTGAAAATATTAATTAATTGTGGTAGTTCATCTAAGCTTGATTTCCTTAAAAAAGATCCTATTTTTGTTATATGAGATGTTGCATTTCCTAACAAGTGTGTTGGCATATCACTTGGAGTTTCCGACTTCATAGTCCGAAACTTTAAAATGTTAAAGTGTGATTTATTTATTCCAACTCTTTTTTGTTTAAAAAACACATTTCCTTTTGAATCCGTTTTTATTAATAAAGCTATCATCAGAAAAATAGGAGAAAGTACAATTATTCCTAAACCCGAAAGTAAAATATCTATCAACCGCTTAATATATGAGTACAAATAAGTTCACCCTTCAATCATCATTTAAAATAACAAAAGGACGCTTTTATACGTCCAAATCACCCAACAGCGTCTATTGCTTCCAGACTTTTAACTTCAACATTCTTACGATTAGCAGTACCTACAAGCAATTCCTTCAACTCTAATCCGCTAAGGGTAGGAATCTTCTCCAACAAAAACACTAATTCATGCTTAGTAATAGGTGTTGCCTTCCCAATATAAATCTTCGGAAAAACAACCTCACTCTGCTTCTCACTATCATTCATCAACTCTTCAAACAACTTCTCACCGGGTCGTATCCCCGTTTCTCTAATTTCAATCTCATTCTCTGAATATCCGGATAGTCTAATCAAGTTCTTCGCAAGATCAGAAATCTTAACGGGTTCCCCCATATCCAATACAAAAACTTCCCCACCATTAGCAAGAGTTCCTGCCTGTATTACAAGCCGCGAGGCTTCAGGAATAGTCATAAAATAACGAGTCATTCTTTCATCCGTTATTGTAACTGGACCACCTTTAGCAATTTGCTTTTTAAATAGGGGCACTACGCTTCCTCGTGATCCTAGTACATTTCCAAAACGAACAGCTGCAAACTTAGTATTACTTTCTTTAGCTAAATTCTGCACAATCATTTCAGCAAAGCGCTTTGTTGCACCCATAACATTAGGTGGGTTTACCGCTTTATCGGTCGAAACTAAAACGAAATTGGCTATACCGAATGTATCCGCTGCTTCTGCGACGTTCTTTGTACCGAAGATATTGTTCTTTACAGCTTCCATTGGATTTCCTTCCATTAAAGGAACATGTTTATGAGCTGCAGCGTGATAGATTACATCTGGTCTTAATTCATCTACAATATCAAATATTCTCGCACGATCTTGTACATCCGCAATGACAGGTTTTAGTTCTGTCTCACCAAGGAAATTATTTCTTAGTTCCATATCTATCAAATAAATCGAGTTTTCACCATGTCCAAGCAAAATTATCTGTTTCGGGTTGAATCTCATTACTTGTCGGCAAATTTCCGAACCAATGGAACCACCTGCTCCAGTTACTAAAATTGTTTTACCAGTTATGTTATCTGAAATCGATTTCATATCGAGTTTTACTTCTTCACGACCAAGTAAATCTTCAATCTTCACATCGCGGATATCGGTTACCGATACTTTCCCAGTCATCAAATCTTCGATACGTGGAATCATTTGTGTTTTAACACCTGTATCTACTGATATTTTAGCTATATTAGTAGATTCAAGTTTTGATAGAGATGGAATAGCTAAAATAATATGTTCGATTTTAAATTTTTCTACAAGTTCTGGAATATTTTCGACTTGTCCTTTTACTCGTAGACCATAAATCTCTAGACCTTGCATTTGCAGGCTATCATCAACAAACATGACCGGATTAAGTTCAGTGTTTTCTTGATTGTTTAGAAGTTGCCTTGCGACCATACTTCCGGCTGCTCCTGCACCTACAATTAACGTTTTTTTCTTAATACTTGAATTGATTTTGAAAAACGAATCCCTCATTAATCGCCAAGATAATCTTGAACCACCAATGAGTAATATATGAAGCATCCAAGTAATTAATAGGGCACGAACTAATATATCTCCACGATTTACATATTGAATCAATGCTACAAAAAGAATGGAATACGTCACTGCTTTAAAAATCCCGGATAGTTCATTAATCGATGCATATTCCCAAACCTTACGATATAAACCGTAATAACTAGCTAATAAATGATGCGCGACTAAAAGAGACGCAGAACTAATTATAAAGTAACTTAAGTCACCTCTTATTGAAGGATTCCCCATGGGATATAAGAAGCAATATCCCGAAAATATCGAAAAAAGAACTATACACGAGTCAATAAACACTAACAAAGATATTCTTTTTTTGATTGTCATACCATCATTCCCTTACTTTATTCCTATTTCGACAACTAATGTCACTAGTACTTATTATACAGGCAGTGTCAACAAAAAAATATGTCGCATTTTGTCGAATAATCATTATAAATTAAGGTTACGAAAATACTTTCCACCATTTCGCTTTGCTTATTTCATTAGGTTCTAATAAGAYCATTTCTTGATTCGTCAAAATTCGCGCATTATTTTCAAGTAAAATATCTACATTTTCATGCATTTTACACTTATCTAAATACTCAAGGCCTTTATCAAACAAAAATGGTCGTGTTGAATTATTGTGAACGTCTGACCCATACACATGGACTAAGTTTGATTCTACCAATTGAATAGCCGTCCGTTGAATTGTTTTACCGAAATGTCCTGCTAAACTTCCTGCTGTAACTTGAGCCAACGCTCCATGCTGAACGAGTCTTGCTAATCGACTCGGTTTTTCGACAATAGCTCGATTACGTTCTGGGTGAGCGATAATTGGGGTTTTATTTTGATTCATAATCTGTTGAATGATTTGTGTTGTGAACGCTGGAATTCCTTGTGATGGCAATTCGATTAATACATATTTCGAATTGGCGAGCGCTAGTGCGTCCCCTGTCATTAAATGCTGAGCTGTTTGATCGTTAATTCGTATCTCTTGTCCTGTGAAGATGTTAATTGGAATACCAAGCTTTTTACATTCACCATTTAAATAGCTTACCTGTTTATTAATTTCATCAACTGTTGTATGGAATTGTTGATGATAGGCATGTGAAGTTGCTATAATGTCGGTTATTCCTTCTTTTACCGCTCCCTTCAAAAGTCCTATCGATTCATCAATTGTTTTAGGACCATCGTCCACCCCGTGCAGTATATGACTGTGCATATCGATAATCATGTCGTCCCTCTATCCTATGTGATTTAAACAAGACAAAAGAGCAAAGGTATACCCCTCTACTCTCTTGTTCCATAATATTGGTAATAGCCTTGATCTTTAGTTAATTTATAATTATTTATGACTACTCCTAAAATGTGAGCTTTTGCTGAAACTAGCAAATCTTTCGCTTTCTGCGCATGATCTTTATTCGTTTCTTTCGAGTTTACTACGAAAATAGTACCTTCACATTTATTACTTAGTATTTGTGCATCTGTTACTGATAGCGTAGGTGGTGCATCAAAGACGATGATGTCATACCGTTTTTTGAGTTCATTTATTAATATATCCATCGACGTGGATGATAACAATTCTGCTGGATTTGGCGGGATAGGGCCTGAAGTTATGATGTGCAGTCCTTCAATTCCTGTTTCTTTTACCGTTTCATCAATCGAACTTTGACGTGTCAGTAAATTAGATAATCCTAATGTGTTCGTTACATGAAATGTATAATGAGATGTTGGCTTTCTCATATCAGCATCTACTAATACAACTCGTTTATTTTCTTGTGCAAACACAACAGCTAAGTTTGAGGAAGTCGTTGATTTACCTTCTCCCGGAGAAGATGAAGTTACTAACACCGTTTGTAGTTCACCTTTCGGCATAGAGAAATTAATATTTGTTCGTAACGTTCTATATTGTTCAGAAACAAACGATGTCGGATTAGAGTTTGCAATGAGTTTGCGGGCTACTTGTTGTAAAACTTTTTTCTTCTTTGCCATTTCTTTATCCCCTCTTCCGTCGTTGGGCAATTGATTGATTCGTTGTGACCATTTCACTATCTGGGATTGGGCTGACTAATCCTAGTATTGGGAATCCTAAAGAATCTTCCACATCTTGTTCTGTTTTAATTGATGTATCTAAGTATTCTAATAGGAAAGCAATTCCCACACCTAGCATTAATCCAACTACTGCTGCGATCGCCATGTTTAACATTGGATTCGGTTTAATCGGTGATGGGTTGTCCGGCAACTGTGCAACAGCTAAGATGTTGACATTGTCCACGTTCATTAATATTTTAATCTCTTCTTGAAACACTGTTGCCACGGAGTTCGCAATCTTTACTGCATTTTGAGGGCTTGGGTCTTGCACTGTAATGTTCACTACTTGAGAGTTCTGTGCACTGTTTACCGTTATTTTACTGTTCAGTTCACTAGCACTTGACGTAATATCTAACTCTTCTACGACTTTATCTAAAATTACAGGACTTTTAATAATTTCATTGTATGTATTAATTAATTGCAAATCACCTTGAATAGTAGCTGGGTTTATTGCAGTTGCATCTACTTTTTCTTGGTTGATCAGTATTTGTGTGGATGCTTCGTAAATCGGTGTTATAAGAACATAACTAATAACTCCGCTGATTGTAATGGCTAGTATGGTTAATATAGCAATTAAGGACATTCTTTTTCGTATTGTTCTACCTACTTCTTGCAAACTAATAGTTTCTTCCATCAATGATTGACTCCTTTTATACACAGATATCGACAATAATCATCATTATATCACAATTTTTTTCCAATAGAAGGCTATTTTCTGGAATTACATGTGCTGCTTTCCATGACTTTATGCTATTGTAAAGAAAATGCTGATTATTTATATAGAAGGAGATGCACATGAACAAAACTAAATTAATTACAACTTTCGTCATTATCGGATGTATTGTGACTTTATTTGCAAGTTATAATATTTATCAATCTCGTATACAATCGATAACCAATCCTTCTGTAAATGCGTCTGATAAAGTAAGTCCAAACAATAATGAAATATCCAAAGAAAATAGAACGTCTGATAAAAAAATCGATCAATCAAAAAGTGATTCACTTACTGCGGAAGAAATCACTTCTCTTACTGCTAATATGTCAGATGAAGCGAGGACTGTTTTCACTTCCCGACTAGAGTCTAAAGAGAAAATTCAGTTGTTAGTGATTGGCTCTTCTTCTATAGAAGAAGGAACTCCTGGTTATGGAGAATTGCTATCTACCGACTTATCAGAAGCTTATGGTGAGTTGATTGAAACCACTTCCATTACTTTTGATGGAAATACAGCGGAGTTAGTCGATGAACTAGATGGTGATTTAATTGATTGGTCAAGCGATTTTGATGTCGTTTTATTAGAAGGAATGAATTTATCGAATAATGGCGTAGTCGTTGTCGAGGATTCAATTGATCATATCGAAGAAATTAATGATCGGATGAAACAAAATGTAGTAGATTCCGTCTTATTAGTGCACCCTTCACAACCATTAGCAAAAGCAGCCTATTATCCAAAAGAAGTAGAATCATTTAAATCGTATTTAACTTCTAAAGGCTTTACGTATATTGATCATTGGACAGAATGGCCAGTAGGTAATGAAGATGAAATGAATATATATTTAACTGAAGATAGCGAACCAAATGATAAAGGTGCTGCACTATGGGCATCTGCTTTATCAACATTTTTCACAGGAAAATAACGGAGGTTAATTTATGAAGCGTTCAGATGCAAAGAAGAAGAAGAAAAAGTGGCCTTGGATCGTAGGAATTTTAGGAGTTCTCGTTGTAATAGGCGGAGTTTATCTATTAAGTGTTTATATGAGCTTCACGGCAACATTGAAAGATATTCATAGTCCAATTGAACGCGAAGTATCAGATATGCGCGTAGAAGAAGTAAAATTAGAGAAAAAACAACCGTTTTCTGTCTTAATGCTCGGTGTAGATGAACGTAAAGGTGATGCAGGTCGTTCTGATACAATCATCGTGATGACGGTAAACCCAAATGATAAATCTACTAAAATGGTCAGTATCCCTCGTGATACGTACACAGAAATTATCGGTAAAGGCTCTATGGACAAAATTAATCATGCGTATGCCTTTGGTGGCATCGAAATGTCTATGGAAACTGTAGAGAACCTTTTAGATATACCGATTGATTATGTCGTCCAAGTCAATATGGAAGGTTTCGAAGATATCGTTGATGCTGTAGGCGGCGTAAATGTAAACAATACTCTTGATTTTTCCGTAGGCGAATATAATTATCCAAAAGGAAATATCACTTTAGATGGCGAAGAAGCTTTAGCATATGTTCGTATGCGATATGATGATCCTAACGGAGATTTTGGTCGACAAGATCGTCAAAAACAAGTAATTCAAGCCGTCATGAGCGAAGGTGCATCAGTTAAAAGTTTGGTCAACTATCGCAGTATCTTTAATGCTTTAGGAGCTAACGTCCAAACGAATATGACTTTTGATGAAATGATGGACGTGCAAAAAAATTATCGTAATGTCGTTGGAACAGTTGATCAACTGTACTTTGAAAAAGGCACAGGTGGCAAAAAAGATAATGGTGTTTGGTATTATGATATGAATCAAGATGAACTAGCCGAAAAACAAGCAATACTGAAAGAACATTTACAACTTAAAAAATAGTATTAGCCTCATTCGAGATTTTCGGATGAGGTTTTTTTATATAGAAATAAAGTATGCAAAAAGCAGCCGAAATTGCATCTTCGGCTGCTTGTTTTTTATGAAGTGAGTGTCAATTCTCTAGTAAACCAAAATAAAAATCCTGTTTTCATTAATGTTGTAGGGGAGCGACGAACGCAAACCCGCTGCAGGATTACCTACAAGAAAGAGAACGTTCGAAGTGACTACGTCACTTCGAATGTTCTCTTTTATTCCTGTGGCTATGGTGTAGCAAGTTTGCAGTCCATAGCGACCCGGAAACAATAGTCGACACTGTTTTCTGCAAAGTTACTCACTTATCCCTAAATTCCATTTCAACTTTATAGGTATTCAGATATGCGTATGATATTTTTTCTATATCTTTCGAATTATACTGGTACAAACTATCTAACTATTCTACTTTTCTATCAGAATATACAGAATTATATTGTCAAATCGTGGCATTACAATTAGAATAAAAAGTCAAAGGATATAAAATTCGCTAAATAGGGAGATTATGTATGAAAAAAATTGCCTTTTCAGTACTAGCTACTTCTGCATTAGCAACAATGATTGCAGTTGGGGACGCGGAAGCAAGTTCTTATACCGTTAAACCTGGTGACTCATTATGGAAAATTGCATCTGCAAATGAAACTTCAGTTTCCCAAATAAAAGTATTAAACAACTTATCCACAGACTTTATTTTTCCAAAACAAACATTAAACTTATCAGAGACTAAGGTAACTGCTCAATCCACACCTGTTGCAGCTAAGACAGCTGAAAAGCCAGCAGCAACCTCTACTCACACTGTTAACCGTGGTGATACTTTAGGTGCGATCGCAAACAAATATAAGACGCGCGTATCGTCTATCCAATCGTTAAATAACATTTCAAATCACATTATTTATCCTGGACAAGTGTTAAAAATACAAGGCACTCCAGCTAAAACAACTACAGTCTCGACACCAGTAAAACCAGCTGCACCTAAAGTAAATGCTCCCGCTCTTTCTACTACATCTACATACATAGTAAAAAGTGGTGACACATTAGGTCGAATTGCGAACCTTTATAAAACGACAGTAAAAAACATACAACAACTAAACGGCATTTCTTCTCATATCATTTACCCTGGACAAGCGCTAAAAGTTTCAGGTACTGTGCAAGCTAAACCGACTGCACCTAAACCAGCTACACCTGCTCCAAAACCTGCTGTGCCAACAAATCCTGCAAACACAAATTACACAATTGTGAGTGGAGATACGTTGTCAGGTATTGCTTACCGTCACCGTACGACAGTAGACCAATTGATGAAGTGGAATAACTTAACGTCAACTTCTATTCGTGTTGGTCAAAAATTAAAAATTGGAGCATCTGGTGAAGTTTCACCTATCTCTGCACCTTCTAAAGTACCAACAGCACCTCCAACAGTAGTTGGCAACGCACTTTTTGAAAAAGTGATCGCAATTACTACGCCTTTACAAGGGATTCCTTATGTATGGGGTGGTGCATCAACTTCAGGATTTGATTGCTCAGGTTTTATCTATTATGTATATAAACAAGCAGGTCTAGATGTCTCTCGTACAAACACGACTGGTTTTGATGCTCGATCTTATGATGTGTCGAAGCCTCAACCAGGTGATTTAGTCTTCTTCTCGAACACATATCGTCCTGGCATTTCTCATATGGGTATCTATATTGGAAATAACCAGTTCATCCATGCTGGTGGAGATCGTGTTCAAATTACAAGCTTGAGTAATTCTTACTGGAATTCTAAGTTTGATAGCTTCAAACGGTTATATGCTGCAGATTGAGTTCATATTATAAAAACTTGCTAGAATAAAAGTTAAAGAAATTTGACTTCTATTCTAGCTTTTTTAATGCTTTGTCAGATCTATTCCCTGATAAGTCAACAATAAACATAGCTATATAAGACATGCGAAATCTAGCTCGACTCCAGAAAGAAATGAGGGGAATGCCACTCAAATCGCACTTTGCATAGGAACTGGTGTCTTTCTCCGGAGGAATGGTGTCCGTCTCCAAGCGAATGCTTGGAAACGTTACGCGAATGGATGAAAAGCTATAATAATTGGTTGAAAACGTTACTTAATTGGTGTCGGAAACCCAAGTTGAACGGTGAAAATCCACAGTGAGTGGTCGAAAACCAATCTCCAAGTTGAAGGTGTAGATTAATAAACTTATACTTTTTCAAAAAAGGCGATTCGAAAGTCTATTTTTAAATAGACCTTCAGAATCGCCTTTTTTTATTCTGTTGCTGGTGCTTTTAGTTCTGAAC
>NZ_JBFUKT010000091.1:0-12706 GCF_056400705.1 Paenisporosarcina sp. P5_A11 | reverse complement strand
GGTTGAAATGGCCAAACAAAAACGTAGTACTTTTTCTCTTTCTAGAGCAGAAGAGAAGGTTGAAGCATCACATAGTGAATTTATAGATGCACTTCAGAAGTTAGCTAAAAGTAAAAAATCCCTTGAAATTAACATTACACATGAATATCGCGATGCTTTTAACGGTGTAGCCATCACATTACCTGGTAATGTAGTTGAAGATTTAATTCGAACTGGTGTTGTCAAGCGTGTATGGAATGATGGGAACATACAGCTTGATTTACCTGAAGTAAAGGAACAATCAATAAAGCCTAAAATGATAGACAGCATTCCACAAATTGGAGTGGACAAGCTCCATGATGAGAATATAAAAGGACAGGGTATTAAAGTTGGGGTAATCGATACAGGCATCGACTATAATCACCCAGATTTGAAAGATGCATACGCTGGGTACCGTGCAATAGAGGGGCAAGATCCAAGTGCGGTTGATCCCGATAGCGTAAAAGGGTGGGACTTCATCGATAACGATGCCGATCCTATGGAAGAGACTTATGATAAATGGGTGAATTCGGGTAAGCCGGAGTTTGATATGGATGGTAATAGTTACTATACATCACACGGTACACACGTTTCGGGAACAGTTGCTGGCCAAAAAAATAATAACGTGGACTATGCTGTAAAAGGTGTAGCACCTGAAGTTGATTTGTTTAATTACCGAGTACTAGGGCCATATGGTAGTGGAAATACGAGTGGAATTCTTGCAGGTATTGATAAAGCAGTGGGAGATGAAATGGATGTTATTAATCTATCCCTCGGTGCAAATGTAAATAACCCATTAAACCCACTATCTGTCGCTGTTAACAATGCAATGCTTGCTGACGTAGTAACAGTTGTAGCAGCCGGGAATGCAGGACCGGGAAATATGACGGTGGGAACCCCGGGGACTGGGGCACTTGCTATTACTGTTGGAGCTAGTGATGTATCACAGGTAATTCCAACATTTACTGCAACTACAAATAAAGAGTCATTTATAGATGTTCAGTTACTTGCGAAAAACTTCGGAGATAAACTTGAAGGTTTCCAAAATCAATCTTACTCTATTGTCTTTGTAGGATATGGTACAAGCAGTGATTTTGAAGGGAAAGATCTAACAGGGAAAATTGCGCTCATCGAACGCGGTGAGGCTGCGTTTGATGAAAAAATTCGAAATGCCAAAAAAGCGGGAGCAGAAGCTGCTATTGTTTACAATAATGTAGCAGGTCAAATTCCGTATTATATCGGTGAAAGTACGGCATATATTCCATCATTCCGCTTGTCAAAAGAAGATGGAGAGAAGTTGAAAGAACTAGTAGTAACTGAAGCAGTGGAAGCAGTGGAACCAGTAGAACCAATAGAGGCAGTAGAGCCAGTAGAACCAATGAAACCAATCTTTACGTTTGGAGAATTAGGAAACACAAAATCGAAAGGCGATTATCTAGCTGATTTTAGTTMAAGAGGGCCTGTCGCGCAAAGTTATGACATTAAACCAGATGTTGTTGCCCCTGGAGTAGCAATTTACTCTACGTATCCATCATTTGTAAATGATCCAGAGGGAAATAGTTATGATACAGCCTATGCGAGGATTCAAGGGACATCAATGGCATCTCCGCATGTAGCGGCTACAGCAGCGCTAATTTTACAGGAGAACCCTGAATATACGTCGTTTGATGTAAAAGCAGCCTTAATGAATACGACAGTTGATTTACAGGAGGATTATTCGGTTTATGAAGTAGGAGCTGGACGTATTAACGCTTATAATGCGGTTCATGCAGATACATCCGTTATGGTGCTTGATCAAACCGAGATGGTAGAGGGCGACGAAGTTGTTGAGATTGAAGAAGAAACAGCATCAATTTCGTTTGGAACTCATTACCTATCAGATGATGTGATTGAAGACGCTAGGACTATGGTTATTAAAAACCGTCAAACAGAAGATAAAAAGTTTGATTTTGATGTTGAATTTTTACAGGCAAAAGATAATAGACAGGATGCCACGGAAAATGGTGTTCAATTTGACATTCCGAATTTTGTAACAGTTCCGGCAGGGGAAACTACGGAATTAGAACCAACAATTCATATTCCACAAGATGCTGCAGAAGGAACGTATGAAGGCTATATTAACATTGTGAATGAAAGCAATCCGGATGAACGCTATCAAGTTCCATTTGCTATACGTGTTACTGGTAAAGGTATTGATTTTGTMGATCTAGAAAGACCAGTAATCACGAATGAATGGGATGACTTCCATGCGTTTATAATGCCCTTTACACCCGTTATTTTCAAATTTAAAAGTCCGATGGAAACAGTTGATATCATCGTAAAAGATGGCAAAACTGGGGACCCAATTGGATTTGTCGGATCATTATATGGAGCATCTAGTGTCATGCCAGGTACTGAAATGTATATCATGCAAGGGTTTACGGGAAATGTAAATCCATTTACCAATGATCCGTTATATCCAATTTCAAATGAGACTGTTAGTTTACCAGAAGGTAAATACACATTTACAATGATTGCAACCGATTTACAAGGAAACACCTATACAACTGATGACGTTGCAGTCGTTGATACGACAAAACCCGAAATGACCTTTAAGGACTTCAAACCAGGTATATATGAAGTAGATGAATCTATGTATACAAATGAAGATGGACATAATGCGGTATGGGTTCATACAAATATTCAAGACTCGTCGATAGATTATCTAAGATCTAAGGGACTAGATTATGACCAATCATCAAACACTACAGTTTACTCTGAAGGCTCACCATTCCCGACCGGATATTTGAAAGTTAAAGAAAATGGTGATATGAAGTTTGGAATTGCTCCTGAAGAGATTGAAAAAAAGCCATACGTTCTTGGTTTACAAACATTTGATATGGGTACAACCGCGAGGTATGACAATTATATCTTTATGAAAGAGGGGACATTATATGCCACTCCTTCGTATGATAAATCTAAGGTACAAAGTAAAGACGAGATTACGGCTACATTGACCTTAAATAATGTGAAAGAACTAGCTGCTGGGCAATTCGATGTCGGGTTCGCAACTAATCATTTTAAGTTCAAAGGTGTTAAAGCAAATGAAGTATTTAAAAAGTATGCAGAAGACAATAATCTTGAGATTAAATTAAATGAACCAACATTTAAAGATAATTACAGTGAGACGATTGTAAATGTTGGGGCTTCACTTGAAGGTTCTACTATTGAAGGTATTAATGGCGATCAGGCCTTTTTAGATATTACCTTTGAAGTTATTAACGATGAGTATTATTCGGGCAATTACGGCTTTAATTATAAGAACGTAACTTATACCGGGGTTAATAAGGTAGAGCCTGTAAAAATTCCAGTTTTCCAGCACGACCAGTTTGCAATTATTCCGCAAACTGCTAAGGTGGGAGGCCGTATATTCCCGGAGGCTCTTACGGAAGAAACCGGAGAAGTTTTTTATGGCGTGGACTTAAGTAAAATAGGTGCCAAAGCCTATGTGAAAGCTCCAAATGGTAAAAAATATGGAAGTGCCATCAAAAAAGATGGCACATTCTTTATCGAAGGAATTCCAGCACACGAAGGCGAATTCAAGCTAATTGTAGAAGTACCAGGACACTTAGATAGTGTAAGTAAGGTAAAGGTCGCCCAAAAGGTTGATGGGGATTGGAGAGGTAGATGGACTCGTTCTTATCCACCATTTAATTATGCCGGCGATGTAAATAATGATGGATTAATCGACATTATGGATGCTATGCGCGTTGTAGCACAATATGGCAAGGCAGATAAGAAAATGGACATTAATATAGATGGAATTGTAGATGAACTTGACATTCGTTTGATCGAAAAGAACTTCTTGAGGGTTGGGCAAAATGCCGGTAAAAATAAACAACCAGTAGAGAAGTTGGGGGAAAAGGGATTGAATGATTTTTTACAATCAGTAGGTCTCAAACCGAATAATTAATTGACACTGACATTTTAGTGATTTAATGGGGGTATATGCGCACAACTCAGTTGTGTGCATATACCTTTTTAAATAAGACTGAAAATTAAATCTGCAGTATAAAGAATATGGGGGAATAAAAATATGGTAAAGACGAAAGGTATGAAAAAGACAAAAAACTTGTTGTTGGGTACAGCACTTGCTGGTACTTTGCCCAGCTAGGGGAGGATTGAACTACCTCCTTCCTCGGGGTGGTCTCTCACCACAAGCAAGAAAGCTTCGCCGTCAGCCTTATAGCTCCGGCTCTCCCTTGGAAGGCGCCTACGCTGTAGTCACGTRTTCAACTTATATAGCAACAAATATCGAGGTAGAGGAGCATGACAAACTCGAGGAGATAACAGATTCTAAGCCTTTATTACTAACATAAATTGAATTTGTAGGGATCGAAATCTGCACTACAATCATATGAATGTTGTTAATACGATGCTAGGAGCACTCATCAAATTGTCATTAATTGGAATATTATGTAGGTATTTTTATAGAATACTTCCCGAAAACGTTGAAAACATGTTTTTTAGGTATTAAGGACCTACTATATGTAA
This sequence comes from Paenisporosarcina sp. P5_A11, assembly GCF_056400705.1. NCBI lineage: Bacteria > Bacillati > Bacillota > Bacilli > Caryophanales > Caryophanaceae > Paenisporosarcina > Paenisporosarcina sp. P5_A11. The sequence goes on along the minus strand of NZ_JBFUKT010000091.1, from coordinate 8,155 downwards.
ATGTCTAAATATTTATATTAATGTTGCAAATTGGGGTAATTTACACTAGGTTCTGTCTTGTTTTATAGAAGTTTAATATTTTCATAATAATCCGCGACTTCGAATCGCGAAACAGCCTGATTTTGTGCTCTATTACGCTATAAATAGTATGAGCTAATAGCTCTTCAATTGATTAACTATTTTGTTTATTTAGTAATTATAAATTATAAAGATGGATATTTAATCCATCGTGATTGTATTCAACAAGGGTCTTTTGTGGTGTTTTCAGAATAAACAATAGGTCGAAATTAATATTCAATATAGTATGATGATACGAAATTACCCCAATACATAGTCTTTAAAGTGTGGTGTAGTATGTTGTCTATGGGTGTGACGTTACACTTAGGCATTCCCTTATAAAGAATGAAAGGGAGGAATAATTTGTTAATTAATTCGGAAAGTAATACGACGAATTCGGGAGTGGATGAAGTGAGTAAAGAAAAAAAGTCTAAGAAAATGCCAATGAAATTCGCAAGAGCGATGATGATGGCAATGCTATTACCAGCTACGATGTTTCCCGCGATGCCATCAGTTGGAGCTACTGATGGGGCAAAAGATATCCAAGAGATTTTAAGCAATCTTACCGATGAACAAAGAAGAACACTCAACGAATTAAAGGTGGAAAATGGATTTACCATCGATCCAGCTATCAATCTTGCTAGTAAGGAACCTATAAGCGTTATTGTTCAATATAAGCAGGATCCGGCAAAGGTTGAACTAGCTAAACAAAAAAATCAACCTAGCCGTACGTCTGTTTCTCAAGTAGAAGCGAAGGTTGAAGAATCACACCAACAATTCAAAGAGGTAATTCAGAACTTAAACAAAAGTAAAAAATCCGCGGCCATCAACATTACACATGAGTATCGTGATGCTTTTAACGGTGTAGCCATCACAATAGCAGGCAATGCAGTTGAAGAACTAGTGCGAACTGGCGTTGTCGAACGAGTTTGGAAAGATGAGGACGTAAAGCTTGATTTGCCAAAAGTACAACAAAAGTCCATCAAGCCTAAAATGATAGACAGTATTCCACAAATTGGAGTGGACAAGCTTCATGATGAGGATATAAAAGGGCAGGGTATTAAAGTTGGGGTTCTTGATACCGGCATCGACTATAATCATCCAGATTTACAAGGGGCATATGCTGGATACAAAGCAGTTGAAGGACAAGACCCAAGTAAAGTGGATCCTGACAGCGTAAAAGGATGGGACTTTATCGATAATGATGCTGATCCCATGGAAACGACGTATGACGGATGGAAAGCGTCTGGTAAGCCGGAGTTTGATGCGTATGGCGGTTCCTACTATACGTCACATGGTACACACGTTTCGGGAACGGTTGCCGGACAAAAAGATAATAACGTGGACTATGCTGTAAAAGGTGTAGCACCAGAAGTTGATTTGTATAATTACCGCGTACTAGGGCCATATGGTAGTGGTCCGACAAGCGGAATTCTTGCTGGTATTGATAAAGCAGTGAAGGATGAAATGGATGTTATCAACCTATCCCTTGGGGCGAATGTAAACCAGGCACTAAATCCATTGTCAATAGCTGTTAACAATGCGATGCTTTCTGATGTCGTAACGGTTGTAGCAGCTGGGAATGCTGGACCGGGAGCCGGAACAGTGGGAACACCTGGAACTGGGGCACTTGCCATTACAGTAGGAGCGAGTGATGTGTCACAGGTCGTTCCAACATTTACTGCAACAGCAAATGAAGAGACGTTTGTAGATGTTCAGCTACTAGCGAAAAACTTCACGGATAATATAGAAGACTTCCAAAATCAGTCGTATGAAATGGTTGATGTAGGATACGGTAAAAAAAGTGATTATGATGGAAAAAATCTAACAGGGAAAATTGCACTTATTGAGCGCGGTGAGCTTGCATTTGATGAGAAAATTCGTAATGCCAAAGTAGCAGGAGCAGAGGCTGCGATTGTTTACAATAATGAAGCAGGTCAAGTCCCGGTTTATATTGGTGAAAGCACAGGATACATTGCCTCATTCCGCGTATCAAAAGAGGATGGCGAGAAGTTAAAACAAGCGCTAGCAACGAACCCAAGTAAAGCAACAGATTCAGGGGAGTCAAAAGAATTACCTGAGTCGGCGGAAGTAATCGAGGCAGCAGAGACAGCTGTGCAAACAGAGTCAACTACGTTATCGGAATCAGTCTTTACATTTGGTGAAGTAGGAAATACAAAATCGGAAGGCGATTATTTAGCCGATTTTAGTTCAAGAGGACCTGTCGCAGGAACCCTTGACATTAAACCAGATGTTGTCGCTCCAGGTGTAGCGATTTACTCAACGTATCCATCATTTATAAATGATCCAGAAGGAAATACGTATGAGACAGCCTATGCAAGAATTCAAGGAACATCCATGGCATCTCCGCATGTAGCTGGAGCAGCAGCGCTCATTTTGCAGGAGAACCCTGACTATACGGCGTTTGACGTGAAAGCAGCACTGATGAATACGTCCGTTGATTTACGAGAGGATTATTCGGTTTATGAAGTTGGGGCTGGACGTATTAACGCTTATGACGCGGTTCATACAGATACATCCATTAAAGTACTCGACCAAACTGAGATGGTAGAAGGCGACGAAGTTGTTGGGATTAAACAAGAAACAGCATCATTTTCATTTGGAACGCATTATCCATCAGAAGATGGGATTGAAGACGGAAAGACAATGGTAATTAAAAATAGTCAAATTGAAGATAAAAAGTTTGCATTTGATGTCGAGTTTCTACAGGCAAAAGGGAATAGACAGGATGCGATGAAAAATGGTGTTCAATTTGATGTACCAGATACTGTAACGGTTCCGGCAGGAGAGACGTCAGAATTGGAACCAACCATTCGTGTACCAAAGGATGCTGCCGAGGGAACATATGAAGGCTATATTCATATGGTGAACGAAAGCAATCCGGATGAACGATATCAAGTTCCATTTGCTATTCGTGTGTCAGGTAAAGGCATTGATTTCGTAACGTTGGAAAGACCGGCTATCACAAATAGTTGGGATTTTTTCCATGAATACCTAGTACCTTTTACACCAGTAGCTTTCAAATTTAAAAGTACGATGAAAACAGTTGATATCATCATAAATGATGCTGAAACTGGAGAACCGATTGGACTTGTTGGGTCAATATCCGACGCATCCTTTATCACGCCAGGTACTGAAATGTATATCACACAAGGATTTACAGGGAATGTAAATTTATTCACAGGTGATCCTTTGTACCCGATTTCATATGAGAATTTCGAATTACCTGAAGGGGGATACACATTTACAATGATTGCATCCGATTCAGAGGGAAATACTTATGTAAATGAAAACGTTGCAGTCGTTGATAATACAGAACCTGAAATGACCTTTAAGGATTTGAAGCCAGGATTATATGAAGTGGATGAGTCTATGTACACAGATGAAGATGGACATCGCGCGGTATGGGTCCATACAAATATTCAAGATTCGTCGATCGATTACCTGAATTCAAAGGGACTGAATTATGACCAATCAACAAATACAGTTGTTTATTATGAAGATTCACCATTCGCAGCCGGACTTTTGGGCGTAAAAGGAAATGGTGATATGAAGTTTGGTGTTCTTGCGGAAGAGATTGCGGATAAGCCATACAAGCTTGCCTTATCGACATTTGATATGGGGACAACTGAAAGGTTTGACCAGTATACCTTTATGAAAGAGGGGACATTATACGCCGCTGCTTCGTATGATAAATCCAAGGTGCAAAGCAAAGATGAGATTACAGCTACATTGACTTTAAACAATGTGAAGGAGCTAGCGGCTGGGCAATTTGATGTAGCATTTGCGAAGAAATACTTTAAGTTCAAAGGTGTTAAAGCAAGTGATGCATTTAAAAAGTACGCGGCAGACAATAATCTTGAGATTGCATTAAAGGAACCGAAATTTAAAAATCAATACACCGATACGATTGTGACGCTCGGGGCTGCACTTGAGGGGGCTTCTGTAGAAGGTATAAGTGGTGATCAAGCCTTTTTAGATATTACTTTTGAAGTGATTAATGATGAGTATTATGGAGGCACTTATGGCTTTAACTTCAGCAACATAACGTATTCTGCGGTTAATGAGACGAAGCCAGTAACAGTTCCTAAATTCGGACATGACCTGTTTAATATTATTCCGCAAACGTCTAAGGTGGAGGGCTATATCTCACCGGAAGCTCTTATGGAAGAAGACGGAGAAGTTGTTTATGGTGTGGACTTAAGTAAAGTAGGTGCTAAAGTCTATGTACAAGCGCCAAATGGTAAAAAGTTTGCAGGGGACATCGATGAAAATGGTGGATTCTTTATCGAAGGAATCCAGGTGCAAAAAGGCGACTTTAAGCTAATTATTGAAATACCAGGTCACTTAACGAGGGCAAGTAGTGTAAATGTTGTCAAAGAGGTTGATGGAGATTTGACGGGTCGTTGGCTTCGTTCTTACCCACCAATTACTTACGCTGGTGATGTAAATCATGATGGCATGATTGATATTATGGACGTCATGCGTGTCGTTGCGCAATACGGCAAAAAAGATAAAGCAGTAGATATCAATATTGATGGAATTGTAAACGAGCTCGACATTCGTTTAATCGAAAAGAATTTCTTGAGAGTTGGACATGACATTGGTAAAGATAAAAAACCAGTCGAGAAGTTAGGTAAAAAAGGATTGAATGATTTCTTACAATCAGTAGGTCTCAAGCCAAATAATTAATGATACTGACATTTAGTGTTTTAGTGGGGGTATTTGCGCACAAGTAAGTTGTGTGCAAATAACTCTCTAATGGGACTGAAAATTAAAACTATAAAAAGGGTATGGGGGAATAAAAAAATGAAAAAGACAAAAAAAATGTTGTTGGGTACAGCACTTGCTGGTACTTTGGTTGTTGTATCAGCCGGATTTGGAACATATTCATGGTTTACTTCGGAAACAAATGCGCTAGGGGATATGAAAAGTGGTGTTTTAGCAATTAACGACGGAATTGATATCGATACTCCAATTTTTTCTGGTACGAAATTTACTCCTTCACAACTGCAATACGGTGAGTGGCTTTCGCTTTCAAACACTGGTGATTTAGACACATATTTAAAAGCGACTTACAAACACTCTGTAGACAAGGCATCATTGGGTGCATATGAGGTTGGCTATATGGCTATGAAATACACAAAAACACCTGGCCAAGATGTATATGAAGATTCTAAAATAAAACTAGCAAACCTGTTAAAAGGAACAACAAATGAGCGCTCCTTATCCATTCCGAGCAATTCTGATGGGGTAGAGATAGTCGGGAATGTTGTGTCTCAAGAAGCAGTTGATTCTGGTGAAATTATATTCGGAAAAGGTGAAAAGGATTCATTTTGGCAGTTGGATGAAGGCCAATATATCGATATTATGATTGGTATTAAGCTTGATGAAAGTGCCGGTAATGAATACCAAGGAGCAACGTACAGCGCTGCATTTAACGTGATCGCCAAACAAACAGATGAGGGCGCAAAATACGAAAATAAATAAAAGATTTTCGTGTAAGAGGTTTTTAAAATCGATTGTATGAGGAGGATGGACTTATGGCAAGGGGAAAAAAAGGCCTCATGTTAATTAGTACCCTAATTACCTTTTACCTTTTATTCTTTGTCATGGGTCAATATGACACCTCGGCATGGTTTGTTAGTGAAACGAATGCACGTGGATATATGGAAAATGCGAAAACAGAGGACGTGCTTTTCAAAACCTCTGAAGTAATTTCTTATGAACCGGGTGGAATTGTGGCTATTAAAGTTGATATAACGAACATATCTGAAGTAGAAATTCCAATTCAACTCGAAGGCCATAAAGTGAATTTATTTCCCGAAGAGACTTTCTCTGAAGTATTTCATGAAAAGGTTGCTATGGGCGTAACGGAAATAAATTTTCAATTGACGGGATTTGCTAACTATATTAACGAGTTAATAACTATTCCGTTGGATCAAAAACTATTGCTGGAAACAACTTTAATTGAAAAAAAAGAGGATATCGATGTAAATGAATTGGGACCGGATGATGCGAAAGTAGAACCAGAAGAGACCGATGAAGTCGATAAGGTAACAGAGCCTGAAACTGAGCAAGAGCCAGAGATCGAAAATGAAGTTGAAGTTGAAGTTGAAGTAGAAAGCGAAAGCAATTCATAAATGAAGAGGCTGCCCCTAAAAATTATGGATTTTTAGGGGCAGCCTTCATTCCTTAATATTCTTTATAATTATTTCTCTGGAGAGTAGCTAATTTAACAGTGAACTTTGTCAATCGTTTGGCAAACGGGAAAATGTATGAGGGTGCTATTGATTTTCATTATTTATTAAATACATATTATAGGATTCTTGCGTAGTGAAATGCTAAGACAGGTGAATAAATTGAAGGATCTATGTCGGTCTATTGGACTTGAATGGCGGAAATAAAAGCTTCACAATACATTATAAGATTATGCATAACTAACAGAAATGGAGTGAATAAGTGATGGTTATCGTAAAGAAAGGATTGGCCTTAGTTTTCAGTTTGTTCATTGCCATTATGATAATCCTAATTTTAATGTTTGTTTACCAATCTTTCAAAAAATCGAGTGAACCTACATTCTTTTTTGGTTATCAACCATTAACGGTGTTATCAAACAGTATGAATCCTTCCTTCGAGACAGGAGATATGTTGTTTGTAAATAAAGTAGACCCAACGGAAGTAAAAGTAGACGATGTTATTACCTTCAAGGAACTGGGCGGTGTGTTAATTACGCATAGAGTTATTGAAGTTATCAATAATAGTGGTGGAATTGGCTTTGTAACTAAGGGAGACAATAACAACGTTAAAGATGAAGAGGTGGTAAAAGGTGAAAACCTAATAGGAAAACAAGTTTTCAATATCCCAAATGCAGGGCATATTGCAAAAAAATTAAGAAGTCCTRTTGGGTTGATATTATTTATACTTCTTCCTTTAGTTAGTTATATTTGTATAGAAGTTTATGACCGTAAAAAGGGTGCAAATCAAAGAGAAATAGCGAAGTAGGGATAAGATTAGAGAGAACGGCTCAAATTCAAATATTCCAAAGTAGGATGTTACGTTAAATGATTAAACTTTCACGACTATTTGGCACAAAGGTACAAGAAAATAAGACTCGTCAAGACTAACCATTCTCAATAAAATGAGGGCGATTAGTTTTTTTCGGTTTCGGCTATTTACTTCTCAAAGACCTGGTAAATTAATTTTAGGTGCCTGTGCAATACACTATTTATTGTAGTGAATTGTTTACCGTTGTTTTATGCGTGGCTCCGTTCACTTATCCCTAAATTGTGGCCAATAACTTGAATATAACCTCATTTCTTTTTGATAAGGACGAACGATCTTGTTCCAGCGAACGAAACAATTGCTGAAGATCACTTAGCGACATATACACAGGGAGTTTTCTTTCGGTTTTGGGTGTTTCAATGCCACTAATAAAGTCATGCAGCAGATGTTTTTCTTTAATCGAGTACTTCGTGAATGATTTCAAAGACGATATTTTTCGATTCATGGATCTAGGTTTTTGTTTACGTGTTCCTAGTTGATGCTGGATAAAGCGGCGCACTTGGGTTTTCGTGATGGAAGACAAAACCGTTGAACAGTGATGAACCTCTAAAAAGGCTAAAAATTGATACAAATCGTATTCATAGCTGACGACCGTAAGATTCGAATAATTTTTTTCAATTTGGATGTACAAAATGAACTCGTCAATTGCTTCGTTTAATTGCAATGAAAAACCTCCTTGAGGTGCAGAGTGATTAAACGATAATTCAGTATCTGTACAAATACGCTTAAATAGGAGGATTATCGTTCACATGAAAAACGCGAAGTATGAGAAGAAAAGTACCGAAGGTAAGTTCCAAAGTACAGATATTTAGGAACTATAGAGAATACGACCAATCATGGCGTTTCTTTTAACTAGTTGACATAATATAAATTATAGGAAGCTACATCTCAGTAACCAAGTATACTTGTAACAGTGAGACAAAACAGAAAAAACCATCGAAATTAAGCAATTTCGATGGTTTGATCATTTGTATCTAGTTTAATATTTCTTTGCTTCATTTGAATTAAGAAA
>NZ_JBFUKT010000090.1:0-12736 GCF_056400705.1 Paenisporosarcina sp. P5_A11 | reverse complement strand
GTTATATGTCCATGAAAGTGAAGTAACGCCGTCTTCTTCTATTGTACGGTTAAGTTCGGCAATGGTCGTAGATTTATCATACGCATAAATGACTAAATAATATTTATCATTGCGATGCCAATCAATGAATAAGAAAAAATAGCTGTCATGACCAAGTCTAGATACCTCATAAGCAGCAATAATCGGCTTTCTATTTGCCCATTGATGAAATTGAAGCAACGTATCGTTTGGTGTTGATAATTTATGTATTTCATAAGTTGTGGAAGTAGAGTCATTACACTGATCTAAATAATTACTGACGATTTCTGCCTGTTTTTTCTCCAAAGTATCACTTCCCTTTTTCACTCTATAAGTTACTTTATTTTATCATAGTGAAATTTCAGGATGATAACGTAAAATAGTTCACAACATAATTTCGATTACAAGATAACGGACGTCGCTTCAGACGTCCGTTTTTTCGTAGTTATTTAGTGACGTTAGTCCTCTATAGTAAAGAAAATAAGTATTTTCGTTATAGACATCCAAAAACTCGATTCATCTACCTCAACCTTATCTGCCAACTACCGTCTCTGACTTCTCTGACTTCTCTGACTTCCCTGCCTACTCCCCAATCACTTCACTAGTTGCCGTGATTTCAATTCCATTCAACGCTTGCGTCGCCAACCTATCCGCTTCTGCGTTCGATTTTCGTGGTACTAGTTCGTACTCCGCTTGGATGCCGAGATCTTTTAGCTTTTTGTCAATCCTCTCTGCCCATCCTGATAGGTCTTTCTCGAGAGTCGGCCACTCTTCGGTCATTTGTTTGATAACGACCTGGGAATCCCCGATGAATTTGACTGGCAAATGATGAACATTTAAAAGCTCGAGCTCATGAATGCTCAAGTGGAGTGCTGCATATTCGGCCTCGTTATTTGAAATGTGTTCATTGGCAGAAACATTCCTCCGTAACCTGAACAACTTCCCACTTTGTTCGTAATAAATGACACACCCTAGACCCGATGCTTTACTCGTAAGATCGAACCCTCCATCAAAATAGACCGTGACGTTATGCGGTTCGGTTTCGATTCCTTTTAGATAGGCTTTCAATTCTTTCACTGTCCACGTGCTATCATACCTGTCGATTAACGTTAATTTTTTAACGCGTCTCGTTTTGTCCATGTCTTCGACAATCAGCAAAGCATGTGCAGCCGGCATTTCTTCGGAACTAAAAGACGCTTCTGTCCCCTTAGGTGTTTTATAAATCCATTCAATTCGGATATACGGTAATCCTCCTTTGTGTAATAGTAAATTTCACTTTCGAGTATATAATGTTAGTTTTCCCATTATAGTCCATTATTATGAATCTGCCTCCTTAAAATTTGTTCAGGAATAGTGGAAAATAGGATAGCTAGACTTTTGTACAACCTGGAGGGCCACTTCGTCAACCTGGATCCCATAAATACGATGATTGTTGTTTAAATCTATGTAAATAMACAAAATTGAAATTTAAATTCACTAAATATTAGAATAATATTGAATTTTCATTTCTGTAAGCGCATACTATTGAGGAAACAAGTAACTAGGAGGTGGGGATCTTATGAACTTGGAAAGTTTATCTACGGAACAACGCAATTCTAGCACGGAAGGCTTAGATAGTATGAGCGTTCGTGAGATTTTACAGAAAATGAATGAAGAAGATCAGACGGTTCCAATAGCTGTTAATGAGGTTATTCCTCAGTTGGAAGTTTTAATAACACAGACCATCGAACGCATGAAATCAGGTGGTAGACTCATATACATAGGTGCGGGTACAAGTGGTCGTTTAGGAGTACTGGATGCTGCTGAATGTCCACCAACTTTTGGAGTGGATTCATCATTAGTTGTTGGGATTATTGCTGGCGGTGAAAAAGCATTGCTTGAAGCCATTGAGGGTGCTGAAGATTCAGAAACACATGCAGCAGATGATTTAGCTGCGATTTCCCTTTCGGAAAAAGATACTGTTATTGGCATTGCTGCTAGTGGCAGAACACCATATGTTCGAGGAGGACTGGAGTATGCAAGCGCAAGGGGTTCATTAACAGCTAGTATCTCATGTAATACGGACGCTATTATTAGTAAAGCAGCTGAGCATCCTATTGAAATTAACACGGGGGCAGAAGTATTAACAGGTTCCACTCGTTTAAAAGCGGGCTCCGCACAAAAGCTTGTACTTAACATGATTTCAACTTCAGTCATGATTGGTCTTGGCAAAGTGTATCAAAATTTAATGGTTGATGTAAAAGCCTCAAATGTAAAGCTTCAGCATCGTGCAAAAAACATGATTGTTCAAGCAACTGGTGTGGACGAGGAAAAAGCTGCATCTTATTACAATCAAGCTAATGAAAATGTCAAAGTAGCGATTGTGATGATATTAACAGGAATGACTTATGAAGAATCAGTCGAACGATTAGATTCTGCTGAGGGGTTTGTTCGAAAAGCAATGGAGTAAATGAATTACATACATAAAGGGGGTATTTGGGTGAAGAAGGAACAACAATTAGCTCATTCTATTATGGAGAAAGTCGGCGGCAAAGAAAACATTATTCAACTGAACCACTGTATGACAAGAATTCGATTGAATGTGAAAGACGAATCTCTTGTGGATCTTAAAGGATTGAAGCAAATCCCGGGGGTTATGGGCGTTGTAGAAGATGATACACTTCAAATTGTCGTAGGACCTGGAACGGTTAACAAAGTTGCTGATGAAATTAGCAAAGAAACCGGGCTTCGCGTGGGAGAAGTTGCAGGTAATCCAAATGTAACAGCACAAGATCGACAAGCTGCTTTGAAAAAGAAGAACAGTACGCCTCTTAAAAATGGTTTAAGAAGGGTCGGAAATATATTCATCCCTCTTATTCCTGCGCTTGTTGCATCAGGTATTATCAATGGTGCTGCCAACTTTGCGCGTAATGCGGGTGTAAATCCAGAAGAAACATGGATGGCGATTTTACTATTCCTTGGTGGAGGAATATTCGCTTACTTAGGCGTACTTGTGGGTTGGAACACGGCAAAAGAATTTGGTGGAACACCTGCACTTGGTGCCATTGCGGGGATCATTATTATTAACCCGGCACTTGCCACCATTACGTTATTTGGAGAACCACTTGTCCCCGGACGTGGCGGCTTAATCGCAGTCATTTTAGCTGCATGGTTTATGGTGGTCGTAGAACGTTCAGCACGCAAAATTGTACCTAATTCAATTGATATTATTTTAACTCCTCTTATAACGGTGTTAGTAGTAGGTTTTGCAACATTATTTATCATTCAACCAGTCGGTGGATTGTTGTCAACAGGCATTACAGAAGGAATTATGTATGTTTTAGATATAGGCGGCGTATTTGCGGGGGCTATTCTCGCAGGTTTCTTCTTGCCACTAGTTATGGTTGGACTCCATCATGGGTTAACACCTATTCATATGGAATTCATCAACACAATTGGAGTCACCCCTATATTAACCATTTTAGCAATGGGTGGAGCAGGTCAAGTTGGTGCTGCTATTGCTATCTACGTGAAAACGAAAAACAGTCGTTTGCGTACGACGATTAAAGGAGCTCTTCCAGTAGGTTTCTTAGGAATAGGAGAACCATTATTATATGGTGTTACGTTACCTCTTGGTCGCCCATTTATAACTGCTTGTATGGGTGCCGCGGTTGGTGGAGCGTTCCAAGCATTTATGCATACAGCTGCACGTGGAATTGGGGTATCGGGTCTTTCACTCATCCCGTTAATCGATGACAATAAATACCTTCTTTATTTCCTAGGTCTTGTCGTTGCGTATACATTTGGTTTTATCTTCACATATTTATTTGGATTTAAAGAGGAAATGGCTGATAACTTAGATTACTAGAATGGAAGGGTAAGAGGTGACTCTTGCCCTTTTATTCTTCTTTAAATGGAGGAAATCGAATGATTGGTGCATCTGTTTTTTTAGGACAACAAGAAGAACATGAACAAGAATCTTATCTCGATGTTATTTCAGATTTGGGTGGAACAACAATCTTTACTTCTTTACACATCCCTGAGGACGATTCTACTTTATATAAAAAAGCACTTCAAACACTGGGGTCTCAAGTGCAATCACGTGGAATGGAACTTTATGTGGATATGTCCACCCATTCAATGACTACGCTTGGATTACAATGGGAAGAGTCCCGCACGTTACTTGATTGGGGTGTTAGTGGTATTCGAATGGATTATGGCATTGAATCAGCTGTGATTGCGGATATCTCACACTATATGCCCGTTGCACTAAATGCAAGCACCCTAACACCTGAATGGTTGGAAGAACTTTTTGCATTAGGACTTGTGAAAAATCATGCTGAAGTGTGGCACAATTATTACCCACGCCCTGAAACAGGATTGGAAGCTGCCTGGTTTGATAAACAAAATCGTTTTTTCAAAGAAAAAGGCTTAAAGACGGTGGCATTTATACCAGGAGATGGACAATTAAGAGGGCCTTTATATAAAGGTCTGCCAACACTAGAAGATCACCGCAACTTGTCACCACTAGCGTCGTACCTTTCTCTTGTAAACAATCATCCTGTAGATGGTATCCTCATTGGAGATCCATCCCTTAGCCTGTCATCAGTAAATCAATTTAAAGCTTATCAAAATAATGAAATGCTATTGCGCTATGAATCTTTCATCGATGTCAGTCAAACTGATAGCTTGCTTCGCTTAAGTCATCGTAATCGCTTTGATCCTGCACGTGATGTCATTCGTTCAGAAGGAGCCCGACCATTTGCACAACAGCTTGGAGAACCAATTCGTGCGAGGAATCAAATCGCTCGTGCAAAAGGGGCAATTACGGTTGATAACGAACTTTATGGTCGCTATCAAGGGGAACTTCAAATTGCCAAAACATCGTTAATAAAAAATGAAGCAGTGAATGTTGTGGGACAAGTGATAAAAGATGATTTGCCTCTACTAGATTTCATTAAAGCTGGACATCGTTTTTCACTAAAAAGAGTTTAATATTAATCGAAGTGAAATTGGCGAAATCTAGTTACCCTCTATATAATTAGAAGAAATACAACAGGTTCGATTACGTCCACATAGGAGGAAGAGATGTCTATTTTTTCTGTTCTAAAACAAATAGAGCGGAACCTAGAGCACTTCACGCATGCCGAAATAAAGGTCGCAAATTATGTTTTGGAAAACCCTTCGCAAGTAATGGAGATGACTACCAAAAAACTTGCTGATGCCTGTCAAAGTAGTGAAGCGGCGATTATTCGTTTTTGTAAACGCATCGGTATCCATAGCTTTAAAGTAATGAAACTAGAACTTGCTAAAGAGCTTCATACAACAGGTGTGGGGACACCAGAAATGGTGGATTCTCCGTTTCAACTAGGAGACGACCCGAAACTTATTATGCAAAAAGTAATATTTAATTCGATTCAAGCTCTCCAAAATACAGAAAAAATGATTTCGGTTAAAACTCTGGCTGAATCCATCGATCATCTTGACAAAGCAGAACGTGTTTATCTTTACGGTGTAGGGGGATCTGCTGTCGTAGTCCGTGATTTTGCTCAAAAATTACTTAGAATCAACGTCAATGTCTTTCGTTCAGATGATAGTCATTTACAAATGGTCATGACCGCCAACGCGACAAAAAAAGATGTTATTTTTGTCGTCTCTACTTCAGGAAAAACCAAAGAAGTTGTCGACATGTTAACCATTGCTAAAGAACGGAATGTTTGCTGCATTTTGCTTACTCAAAATGGTCCCTCACCTGCTCGCAGACTAGCTGATCTTGTTTTAACAATGTCTGAAGAAGAACATAATATCCGCATCGGCACCATGACAGCCCGTATTGTACAACTTGCGATTATTGATGCGTTGTTTGTAGGCTTATGCTCTAAACGCGGACAAGAAATTTATGAACGAATAATCGATACACATCAAGTGGTTCAACACTTAAAAAATTAAAGCTCTGTTAAATGATACTGTCGTCTATCGCCCATTTGCGCTAACCGCAAATGTACTTTTTCGTTTGTTCTTCAATATCAACAGCATTCTTTAATAATAGCTTTTCTATAGACTCCATTAAATTGTGTTTGAATAGTAAGGGAGACGATTCCCTCTTTTTATCGTACATTTGCGCTTGCCGCACGTTCCGCATGAGCCAACAAGTATGAAAACCACATACTTGTGGGTCTCATTCTTCACGCTCTTGCGGAATGCTAGGCACAAATGTACTTTTTCTTTTGTTCTTAAATATCAACAGCATTCTTTAACATAGCTTTTCTATAGGCCCAGGTAAAGCTTCCGAAGCGAACGGAAACCTGTCATTCTCAGTGAATGGAATCAAGGTTTCGGTTTAAATAGAGATTCGCAAAAAAGGACAAACAATTCGCATGTGAATTGTTTGTCCTTTTTTAATGCTATGTTAAAACAAATTCCGAATGAAAAGTATGATCATTCTTGGAATGAAAAATAAGATTCTCCAAGCTACTTCAAACACAACTGAATCTCGAATTTCAACGAATATCCACTTAAGAATACCCTCTTTTTTCTTTCTAATCTTTACTTCTTTTTTCATCTAATTAACTCCCGAATTAATAGTTCATTGTGATTCATGGGTTCGACGACTTTATTCATCAACGATTCAGCCCATTACCTCCGAATCTCGCTAAGGAATTGATAACGATCTGCTCGGTATGTGCTATGAACGATTTCAAAAGGGAGTCCGTTTGTTAAGTAACTAATCCGTTCGATAATTAAAATGGCGGACGGAATATTAATTTGAAGAAAATTCGCATCCTCTTTTGTTACTAACGCTGCTTCCATTCGCTGCATGGCATGACCAATCGTCATTTGTTTATCCTTTTCGATAAAGGAGTAAAGTGAGCCATTTAACGCATCTTTATCGAGTTTAGGAACCAGCTTCACAGGAAGATACGTCTTTTCAATAGCCATTGGTTTTTCGTCAGCATATCGAATTCGTTTAACGAGGAAAACCTCTTCCCCTTCCCCTAACATGAGCTTTTGTGCAATATCCAGCTCAGGAATCATTTTCTCAAAACCAACTAGTACGTTGCTCGGCGTCAATCCCCTCGCAAGCATATCTTCCGTAAAGCTCGTAAGTCCACTGAGAGGCTGTTCCACTTTTGGCGCTGCAACAAATGTTCCGCGTCCTTTTTCCCGATAAAGTAGCCCACTATTCGCCAAATTCGTGATGGATTGACGTACAGTCATGCGACTAACACCAAACATTTCTGTTAACTCACGTTCGGAAGGGATGGCCGCTCCTATTGAAAATTCACCTTGTTGAATTCGGAGCTTTAAATGTTCTTCGATTTGGACATACATCGGTACTGGAGAATGCTTATCGAGCAACTTCTTCACTGCCTTTCTGGCTCACCAACTTGTATGCATCTTGGTCGACGATAAGCGTCACATCATCATGTGTCCACAGATGGGATGCTGGAAAATTCTCGCTAATATTTTCACTTAACAAGCGCTGAACCGCTTCAGCTTTTCGCTTACCAGATGCCAATACAAGAATTCGTCTGCTTTTTAATATCGATTGAATACCCATCGTTACCGCATGAGTCGGTACTTCTTCAAGCGTACCGAAAAAATGTGCATTGTCTTTTCGAGTAGATTGAGCAAGTTCGACGACATGGGTTGTACTGTTTGGATCCGATCCAGGTTCATTAAATCCGATATGACCGTTCGATCCAATTCCGAGTATTTGTAGATCGATTGGACCAAGGCTATCAATCACTTGATCGTAACGTTTGCATTCTTCTTCCACTGATTGGGGCAGGCTATCTGGAATTTGTATGTGTTCCATCGGGATGTCGATATCTTTAAATAAGTTCTCATACATGAATGTATGGAAACTTCCTGGATGATGTTTATCTAGACCAAGATATTCATCCAAATTGATCGAATGTACATGTTTGTAAGAAACTCCACGTCTTTTGTAACCTTCAATCAATATCTCATAAAGTCCAAGCGGTGTCGAACCAGTCGCAAGTCCAAGTATTGAACGGTCATTTTTATAGATTTGAACTTCTATTATACGTGCCGCCCGTTCACTTAGCTCAGAGTAATTTTCAACTAGGATTACTTCCATACTATCTCTTCCCTTGTATATGCTATATTGCCTCTGCAAATGGTCATTTGCACATTCCAATTTTCATCAATGATGGTCAAATCCGCGTCTTTTCCAGGTTCGATCCTTCCTTTATTCGAAAGGCCTAGCTGTTTTGCCGCGTTTGTTGATGTCATTGCCACCATTTCAGATAATGTGCAACCAGTAGCGAACTTCATATTTTTCGTTGCAATTTCCATTGTCAAAACGCTTCCCGCGAGCGTTCCATCACCAAGACGCGCTTCATTATTGCTAACAAGGACATTTTGCCCACCTAAATCGTAAATTCCAGGTTGGAGCCCTTTCGCCCGCATCGCATCCGTGATTAGAGTAATGCGTTGTGCTGTTTTTTGACGAAAGGCAAAGTCTAGTGCCTTCGGATGACTATGAATATAATCGGCGATCAGTTCAACCGTTAAATCATCTTCTAACAAAGATGCTCCAACTACACCTGGTTCTCTATGATGAAAAGGGCTCATTTGGTTGTATAAATGTGTGACATGGCGAGCACCAGCTTCAACCGCTTTGCTTATAATTTCCGCTGATGCATCCGAATGTCCAATTGATACAATTACTCCGGTTTCATTAAGTTCTACGATAAAAGCTAGCCCATCCTCTATTTCAGGAGCAATCGTTACAAGTTTTATGCGGTTTCCACTTAGTTTTTGCCATTCCTTAAAAAGAGAAATAGAAGGTTTAACAATATGTTCGAGTGGTTGCGCACCAGCTCGCTCTGGCGAAATAAAAGGGCCTTCCAAGTGAACGCCTAGCATTTCTGCTTGATTGTCTTCCGCTTGAAAAAGACTGGCATTAATTAAGGCTTTTGAAATTGCGTTATTCGATTGTGTCATTGTCGTTGCCAAAAAACTGGTAGTGCCTTCGCAAGGAAGCGCGCTTGCCAATCCATTCAGTGCTTCCGGTGTCGCGTCCATTGTATCAAAACCGGAAGCACCATGAATGTGCACATCAATATATCCAGGAACGATAATCCACTTTCTACCATCATCATTAATTTGAATATCTGCCATTGTTTCTATAGAAGCTGCAACTTCTTTAATTTTGCCATTTTCTATATAAATGTCTCCAACAAAACTGTCCTTTGTTGCATCGGCAATTGTGAAATTTGAAATCATCATTGTATTGCTCATAAATTGTCACTCCTTGCAGAAAACCAGTATCGATATAAAAAGCTCTTTTTCCTAGTTAATCTTTTGTCATTATTGGATTTTTACAATACCAGTATCTCCATGACGCTGGAATCCATTTTTTAATAAACTCAACTTTTCGGTAGTCAAGTTCGTAAAGATGATTGGAATAATAGACGAAGGTGCATTGGATTCAATATAAGCCAAGTCGATTTTCAATAATGCATCTCCACGCTGAACTAACTGACCATCTTCGACGAGCAAGTCAAAACCTTCTCCTTTAAGTTTTACAGTGTCCACTCCAACGTGGATCAATACTTCCACTCCCGTATCCGTTTCTAGACCAATCGCATGTTTGGTCGGGAAAATGCTGACGATTTTTCCGTCAACTGGAGAATAAACAGTATTTCCTGAAGGCACAATTCCAAACCCTTGGCCCATCATACCTTTTGCAAACACTTCGTCCGGAACTTCAGATAGTGGAATGATTTTTCCGTCAATCGGCATCGAGAAATCTTTTTCTAAAATTTCTTTTACCATAATTGGTTCTGTCACTTCATCGGACTCGATTGGTTTCTCTGGTACAGGGTTACCGTTCTTCATTCGTTTTTTCATCGCTTCCGCTAGAAACTCAACAGATGTACCTATAACAACTTGGACATTTGTTTTGTTGATTTTCATCAATCCCATTGCACCATGTCGTTTTAGTTCTTTTTCATTAACTTGATCTGTGTCTTTTACTTGCAGACGAAGACGTGTCGTGCAGTAATCGATCGTTTGAATATTGTCGGTTCCACCAAGTGCAACAATCGTATGGTACGCTTTGTTGTCTGCTGAATTATTGCCATAGTCGACCGCACCGTCTTCCGTTTCATCATCATCATCATCATCTTCACGTCCCGGCGTCTTCAAATCGAGTTTTATAATCAAGAAGTAGAAAACGACAAAGTAGATAACCCCCATGAAGAGTCCGATTAACAGCAACATCAATGGATTTTGGGCAAGTCCGTAATTTAATACAAAGTCGATGGCGCCGGCAGAAAATCCGAATCCGTGCCGTACGTCCAACGCAAAAGCGATCATCATTGCAATGCCTGTCAACAAAGCATGAACAACATATAAAAGAGGCGAAAGGAACATGAACGAGAATTCGATTGGTTCCGTAATCCCTGTTAGAAACGCAGTAAAGGCAATACTGATAAACATACCACCAACAATGGCTTTTTTCTCTTTTTTAGCTGCCATATACATAGCTAGACAAGCAGCAGGAAGACCAAACATCATAATCGGGAAAAACCCGGCTAGGAAAGGACCAGCTGTTTTATCTCCATTTAGAAAGCGGTTGATTTCTCCGCGCACAACTTCTCCGTTTGCGTTCGTAAACGTTCCGAAATCAAACCAGACAACTGTGTTAATAACGTGGTGCAATCCTACCGGTATCAATAAGCGGTTCAAGAATCCGTAAGCGCCAACTCCTAGCATCCCTGCATTTAACACCCAATCGCCAGCAGCGTCAATTCCCTGCTGAACAGGCGGCCATAAATAGCCGAGCAATCCGGCCAAAATCGTCATCGCTACCGCTGTGATAATGGGTACGAATCGTCTTCCTCCAAAAAAGGCAAGAAAATCAGGCAGTTTTACATTATAAAATTTGTTATAGAGAAGTCCGGCAACTACACCTGAAATAATACCTGCGAAAACGCCCATGTTGATTGTTTCGTTAATAACGACAATTGATTTAGTTAATACGAGGTAAGCGACTGCACCCGCTAACGCAGCACCACCACCTCCATCATGGGCAAGCCCCATCGCAATCCCAATCGCAAATATAAGTGCAAGATTGTCAATAATCCCACTACCTGCAGCAGCAAGGAACGGACTATCCAGCATATCTGCTTGACCAAAACGTAAAAGTAATGCTGCCGCTGGGAGCGTGGCGATTGGGAACATCAAAGACTTCCCGATTTTCTGTAGAAAACTAAACATACTCATTTCACTCCTTTTTAATAGTCTTAATTTTCACTATATATAACAAAGGTATAGTTGTCTATACCAATTCGGAAGACAGTCGCCCTCCTTTCCTGTTCGCTGAACCTAATATAAGCTCAGTTCAAATTTAGCTTTCAACTACTTTCAATTCAATGATATGAATGAAACCTCTGATACATTCCTTTTACTGTAATATCTAAAAATCTGGATGTTTGATTAATTTTTATCCATAAAAAAAGTCACACTCAATTGAATGTGACCGACTTAATAGTGGTTATACGTTATTCATTTCTTTGCTTTTCAAACTGATAATTTTTTCATAGGATTGTTTAAATGAGTCTAATTCTTTACCTAAAGAATTAATATAAGGTATTGCTACTTCATAAAACCTAGTCAAATCTTGTTCCTTATTAGAATCCCATGTATTAGAGTCAGACTTACTACCAATTAATGCCTTAACTTCAGTTGTCAATTCTTTATTTCTCCTATCAATATCTTCAATTGAATCTGCAATATCACAAATTTCTTTATAAATTTTCTCATTGTTTTTAAACTTTTCTTCTTTATTCAAAACAATCACTTCCCTTATCCTAGAGTCTCCAAAACGCAACATGTTTTCTACTTCATCAATAATTGCCTTCTTTAGTCATCCACAATCCTCCTGCATTTTATCCGTCATCTTTTAATAATTTCTTTTTTATGCCATACCTATTTAATGAGGAGAAAGCGACCAAGATATTTAAAACCATTATTACTGATTTGGGCTGTTATAATATCTCGATTCCAACTTGGAGTGCAATTTTTCCAACTTGGCTCTCATATTTTCCAACTTGGCTGCCCTTTTTTCCAACTTGACTCTCATATTTTCCAACTGAGCTATCGCTCACCAAAAATCCCAACAGAAAAGCCCACTAAGCGACAGCGTGTGGGGCCATTCAAGAACTTATAGTTCAATATCTTTATTACTGATTTTGGCTGTAGCCAAAATCCTTTTCTGTTAGTGACGTCCTCGTTCTTGTTTTGATTCCAACTTGGCTCTCAGATTTTCCAACTTGGCTGCCCTTTTTTCCAACTTGACTCTCATATTTTCCAACTGAGCAATCGCTCAGCCAAAAGATCCCAACTGAAAAATCCACTAAGCGAAAGMGTGTGGGGACATTCAAGAACATATAGTTCAAAGTCGTTATTACTGATTTTGGCTGTAGCCAAAATCCTTTTCTGTTAGTGTCATCCTCGTTCTTGTTTTGATTCCAACTTGGAGCGMAATTTTTCCAACTTGGCTCTCAGATTTTCCAACTTGGCTGCCCTTTTTTCCAACTTGACTCTCATATTTTCCAACTGAGCAATCGCTCAGCCAAAAGATCCCAACTGAAAAATCCACTAAGCGAAAGCGTGTGGGGACATTCAAGAACATATAGTTCAAAGTCGTTATTACTGATTTTGGCTGTAGCCAAAATCCTTTTCTGTTAGTGTCATCCTCGTT
>NZ_JBFUKT010000089.1:0-12846 GCF_056400705.1 Paenisporosarcina sp. P5_A11 | reverse complement strand
GTGAAAGAATTTTGTAAAGACGGGGATGCAGTTTCACAAATTGAAATCGGCCATGAATCTTCTGTATTGCCTGAAGGTATCACTGTTATGGATACGCCAGGTGTTGATTCTACGGATGATGCACATCGGATGTCGACTGAATCATCCCTGCATTTAGCTGATATCGTTTTTTATATGATGGACTACAATCATGTTCAATCTGAATTGAACTTTAGCTTTACTAAGCAACTGATGAAATACAATGACAATGTGTATTTAATCGTGAACCAAATCGATAAACACCGTGAAAATGAGTTGACCTTTGAGCAATTTAAAGACTCAGTCCACTCTTCATTTGAAGCATGGGGCGTTGTGCCAAAAAAAATCTTTTTCACTTCATTAAAAGACAAAAATCATTTGTACAATGATTTTGAGGAAGTTCAACAAATTGTGATGTACAGCATGACGAATTGGCAACAACAATTAGTGACGTCATCCAATAATACTTTACAGAAATTACACGATGAACATCTTGAATATTTGCAAGATGAAAAAGAAGAGTGTAAAGAAACATTCTCTAGTGTGTTATCAGAGGAAGAATGGGCGACGAAAGAAGAAGTGCGCAAAACAGCTGAACTTTATCAAAAACAATTCACTTTGCTCACGTCAAAAGCTTGGATTGATACATTTGAACTCAATCGAAAAAAACTACTTGATAATGCGAACATGATGCCGTATGAACTTCGAGATAAGTTGAAATCGTATGTTGAAGCGAAACAGGAGAATTTTAAAGTTGGATTATTTTTTAGTGGGAAGAAAACAGAAGAAGAAAGAATGGCTCGTGGGCAACAAGTTGAAAAAGAATACGATGTCGTTATTCAATCTCAAATTGCGGGGCATATGCGTTCATTAATGAAACAATCAATAAAAGATGTTGGATTATTGAGCGATGAACAGTCACTAACGATTGATACAATTGAATTTCACCCACCATTACAATTAATTGATAAACAAATACAAAAAGGTTCTTTAGTTACAGCGGACTCGGTATTAAACTTTGCAAACCGTGTAGTAGAAGCAACGAAAAAATGGTTTATTCAACAAACTGATGGTTGGAAAAACGAACAAGCAAAAGCGATTGATGAATTACCAGAGGATGAATCTGGACAAGCGGATTCTAAATCTAGGGTGTATCAAGAAAAAGTATTAGCGATTGAATCGCTTGAGCAGTTAATCAAACAACTAGATGATTTTACAAAAGAATGGTCCATGCCCTCTAAACACGTTATTAAAGATTCTAGTGATTTAGTAGGGAAATGGGCTAAAAATCAAGTTATGGAAGAACAACAAATGATCCCATTTGATCCCACGATGATTCGAGTAAATGACAGTGAAGACAACACAGTTGATGTGCAAAACGACAGCCCTGAAACCGAAGTTGTTGCTTTAAATGAGACAATATCCCGAGCAAACTATATTGCGAATCAAATCGAACATATTCAAGGGTTTTCCGAAGTATCTCGCTATCTTCAAACGAAATCAAAACGTCTAGAAAATCAAGATTTCACGATTGCATTATTTGGTGCTTTCAGTGCTGGGAAATCATCATTTTCAAATGCCTTAATGGGTGCAAATGTTCTACCGGTCTCACCTAATCCTACGACAGCAGCAATTAATAAAATACGCCCAGTAACTGAAAATCACCCTCATGAAACGGCTGATGTGAAATTGAAAACGCATGATCAATTCTTTTCAGATGTTGCCTTTTCATTTCAGGCTATTGGATTAACAGTGACTTCATTAGATGAAGCGTATAAAACAGCTTCTGACGTAAATGAAATGCCATTGCAAAATGAAGGCTTACAAGTACACAAAGCTTTTATTCGTGCATTTAAAGAAGGTTATCCAACATTCAAAAATCAGTTAGGTACTACTCTGCGAGTCGGTCGTAGCGACTTTGAAGAATTTGTGGCTCAAGAAAACAAAAGTTGTTTTGTGGACACCATTGATTTTTATTATGATTGCGAATTAACGAGAATGGGCGTCACTTTAGTTGATACGCCTGGAGCAGACTCGATAAATGCACGACATACGGGTGTAGCATTTGATTATATTCGAAATGCTGATGCAATTCTCTTTATTACGTATTACAATCATGCATTTGCAAGAGCAGACCGAGAATTCTTAATCCAACTTRGGCGTGTGAAAGATGCCTTTGAACTAGACAAAATGTTCTTTATTGTAAATGCCATAGATCTAGCTACCAACGATGAGGAAGCAGAAGATGTTAAAAACTATGTGACCAATGAACTGCAAAGATTTGGCATTCGCTACCCACGTGTTTATGGTGTCTCTAGTCTACAAGCGTTAAAAGAAAAGGAAGAGTCGATTAACTTAGAATCAGGGATGACTGTTTTTGAAGAATCATTCCAACACTTCTTATCTGCAGATTTAAAAGCAATGGCTGTATTAGCTTTAGCTGAAGAAACTGAAAAAACGATCGAACGCTTGTCGGGATTAATTAAACAAACTGAATCAAATTTATTACGTAAAGAAGAACGTTTACAAGAACTTCGTCAGCTTGAACAAAAAGTACGTCAACGCTTTACCAGTTCCGCGGCAGGGGTAGTTACTAAAAATGCGTTCCAAGAATTAGACGAACTGTTGTATTATGTTTTACAACGCGTCTATTACAGGTACCCGGATTTCTTTAAAGAGTCTTATAACCCTTCTGTGTTTGCTAATAAAACTTCTCAAGAAGCGCTTGATTATGCCTTGAAAGAAACGCTTGCCATGTTAAGTTTTGATTTTGAACAAGAAATGAGAGTAACCAATTTCCGCTTAAATCAATGGATTAGCAAAGCGTTGCAACATCGTCAAAAAGACGACATCCATGTATTAAAAGAAATGAATAGTAGTTTCTCATTTGTTCCTTATGAAATGGCAGAAGCGAAATTACTTGAATTTGAAGGGCCTTTAACAAACTCTGCCCCTTATGTACATGTGAAGACTTATTACAAAAACAATAAATCCTTCTTTGAAAAGAACGAAAAAGAAAAGCTTCGGGAAGCTCTTCAAGTAGCAACTAAACCTGAAGCCGAATCCTATTTAGCACAACAAAATACACGGTTACGTGATTGGGCAACACATGTGGTTGATTTAGAAGGGGAAGGATTACGACAACATATTCTTCAAGAATCAATTCGTCAAATTGATTCTGAACGTTCAGCCATGCAAGAAACTAGCCGATTAGAAGAGTGGAAGGTTGTTTACGAGAAATTGTCTAAGGGAGAGTGACGTGATGGGAACAGTTTGGAAATCAGCAAATGAATTAGTAAGTTCACCTATTCGATGGGTAGATACGCGATTTTCGTTACAAGATGCCAAAGTGGGTAGAAACTTGTATGAACAAGGACATATTAGGGGGGCTGTTTATTTAGATCTTGAAAAGGACTTATCTGATATGACCAAGACATCAGGACGTCATCCACTTCCAGACAAAGAAAGCATGCAAGAACTTTTTGAATCTCATGGATTCGAGTATGGCGATCATATTGTCATCTATGATCAAGGTGGTATGCCATTTGCTGCTCGTGCATATTGGATGTTTTGTTATGCTGGGTTTCCAAATGTCACGCTAGTCCGTGAAGGATATGAAGCATTAGTTGAGTTGAGGGTTGAAGTGACGACTGCTGAGCCTAGTTATACAAAGTCTTCTTTAAACCTTCAATGGAACGAAGATATTTTCTCAACTCGTCAACAAGTTAAAGAAGTATCAGATGGTAAACAAGGTGTTTTATTAGATGCTCGTTCGGCTCCAAGATATGCTGGTGAGCATGAGCCTATAGATAATGTCGCTGGACATATCCCATCAGCACGAAACTTGGACTGGGAATTATTAAAAGAAGAAAATCAGTTTAAAGAAATACCGGATATCTTATCTGAAATCGAATCAGTTGTCGATAAACATGAAGAAATTACGGTTTATTGCGGAAGCGGGGTAACAGCTGCTCCATTATATGCGATGTTAAAAGAAGCAGGATACCCGAAAGTTAAGTTATATGTCGGGAGTTACAGTGACTGGATTACACAATATCCAGTCGAAAAAAGTTAAAAAGCGAGGAATCCAATGTCTTGGATTCCTCGCTTTAAAATGTATAAACAAAAAACGAAGAGAAAAATTCTCTTCGTTTTCGTGTTTTTATGTGAATACTTTATAATTTTTATGTGATACTACTGTTAAGTTTGAAGCGGCACCAATTTTTTTGGCATCTTCTTGAGAAATTTCAACAATACAAGAATTTTCTAGTATTTTGAAAATCGTAGCTTCAACTTCTACATCACGACGAACAAATGAGATTTTTTCTCTAATTCTACGAGCTTGTACAAATTCTGATACTATTTTTTCGTGTTTTTGAAACGTCAATTGAATTCCCCATTTCTATACAACGTATCTCAATTCGAATTCGTCATGCCCGAAACGAGCTAACATAATTCTCTTGAAAAATTTGTCGTATTATGAAGTTATTATTTTTTTATTATAACATAGTTTTCTGTTTTAATCTATCGTGCCTAATTACTTGGTATACTAAGGAAACAATAAAGAGTAGAAATACTCTTATATAAAGGGAGAGCTAAATGACAAACACAAATTTTAAAGATTTCGGTATCTCATACGACATTCTTCGTGCATTAAAAGGGTTAGGATTTACAGCACCAACAGAAGTACAAGAAAAAGTTATTCCCATTGCACTGACGAAAAGAGATATATCTGTTAAATCTCAAACAGGTAGTGGTAAAACAGCTGCATTTGGTATTCCAATTTGTGAGCTAGTTGATTGGGATGAAAATAAACCTCAAGCATTGGTTTTAACACCAACACGAGAATTAGCCATGCAAGTATCGCAAGACATCATGAGTTTTGGCCGATTCAAAAGAATTAAAGCAACGGCTATTTATGGGAAACAGCCTTTCRCGTTTCAAAGTTCAGAGTTAAAACAAAAATCACATGTTGTTGTAGGCACCCCCGGGCGTGTGATGGATCATATTGAACGAAATACATTAGACTTAAGCAAAGTTGAAATTTTAGTTATTGATGAAGCCGATGAAATGTTAAGCATGGGCTTTATCGAACTTGTTGAATCAATTATTAGTCATTTACCAAAAAAACGTTTAACAATGCTGTTTTCTGCGACACTTCCAAAAGATGTGGAAAAGCTTTGTCATAAATACATGGATAATCCTTTGGATATTGAAATCGAAAAAACGGAGAGCGTAAATCAACAAATTGAACACTCCGTATATGTTGTGAAAGAAGCAGAGAAATATGCATTGCTAAAAGACATTACGATCGTAGAAAATCCAGACAGTTGTATCATTTTCTGCCGTACAAAAGATAATGTAGACAAACTGGTCGACTTATTAGATGACGAAGGCTATACAGTGGATAAAATCCACGGTGGAATGGAACAAGATGAACGTTTTAATGTCATGAATGATTTTAAACGCGGAGATTTCCGTTATTTGGTTGCAACTGATGTTGCTGCCCGAGGTATTGACATTGACCGTATTTCACATGTCATCAATTATGATATGCCACTTGAAAAAGAAAGTTATGTTCACCGCACAGGTCGTACAGGAAGAGCTGGAGAAGTAGGGAAAGCCATTACTCTTGTTACTCCTTACGAAGACAAATTCCTGGCTGCCGTTGAAAAATATATTGGTTTTAATATTGACCAAAAAGATGCTCCGTCAAAACAAGATGTGGTACTAGCTAAAGCTGCATTTAAACAAAAAATGACAGAGCAGCCTGAGCTTAAAGTAGATAAAAATGAACAGTTAAACGAAAATATTACCAAATTATATTTTAACGGCGGGAAGAAAAAGAAAATACGTGCCGTCGATTTTGTTGGAACTATAGCAAAACTAAGTGGCGTAACTGCTCAAGATATTGGGATTATCAAGATTCAAGACAATGTATCTTACGTGGAAATTCTAAATGGTAAAGGTGCGATTGTCTTGAAACAGATGAGAGACACAACCATTAAAGGAAAATTATTAAAAGTTCATATAGCAAATAAATAATATTATTATGTAAACTTAATGTTAAATAAAAAACGCAGCTGCTATTTAAGCAACTGCGTTTTTATTCGTTTTCAATGGGGACTAAAAATTGGACCGATTTTGCTTTTAATTTAATCTCAATAGGTGTTTGTAAATATATTTCTCCATCAGTATCTACACTTTTCGGCTCATCTGTACGAATAACAATATGTTGACCTGTGTAATGTGTTACATTCGTCAAATCATCCGGTATTACATCTGGTTGTGCGAGTGAAAACCATTCACGAATAGCTAACATGGTGGACGATTGAATTAATAAAACATCCAACACTCCATCACTCGGATCAATATCTTCGAGCGGGAAGCGATGGGTACCAATTGATTTTCCATTCATAACGAGTATCATGACCGCGTGCTCTTCATAAGAAATACCATCAATTTCTAGATAAATCGGAAAAGGTTCGCTTTGTTTAAATGTTTGCAAAGCACTCATAAAATAGCTTAACTTTCCGTATCTGTCTTTTAAATCCGGATTGATATTTTCGGAAGCCTCAGTAATAAGGCCAATTCCAGCAAAATTCATAAATAAACTATTATTAATCTGTGCAATGTCAATTTCCCGAACCATGCCATTCACGATTTGGTGTGCAGCTTCGTTCAACGAAAGCGGAATTCCTAATGTTCTAGCGAAATCATTACAAGTTCCCCCAGGTAGTAAGCCTATAATCGGAAATTTATCCACGTTTTCTAATACTTGTACCGCAGTATGCAACGTGCCATCTCCGCCCATTAAAAATAAGACATCCGCATACGATGCTTCTATGCATGCGTGTTTAAATTCATCAGCTGAGAACGTCTGGACAATGGTTAATTGATGACAATGAGTTACGATAACTGGTACAACTTGCGATAAAGTTTGTTCAGCAGTAGCTTGACCTGCTTGTCCATTAAATAAAAGAACTCCGTGAATAAATCTCGGCACATTTTCACCTTCTTATGAAGTATAATATGGATTAAATCAGTTGAATTAACTATATCACATATCACAAGGAGTGAATAAATTGTCAAACAAAACGTATGAATATAACACGTATATCGCTTCAACTTCTGAGCGTGTCTGGACAGCATTAACAACCAGTTCAGATACAGCAGTCTATTTTTTTGGTCGCAAACTTCATTCTTCTTGGATAGTTGGTGAAAAAGTTACTTTTTTAAGAGACCTTGATGTGTTAGATGTTGTTGGTGACTTGATAGAATTTAAACCATATGAAAAAATCTCTTACACATGGACTGTTCCAGAAGATACTTCGATACGCAATCAACCATCTATCGTGACTTTTTTAATCAAACAACTTGAAGGAACAGTAAAACTTACTTTAATTCACTCGAATTTAGTAGAGACAGATTTTGCTGAAGCATCAGATACATTCGCAGGGCTAAATAACGGTTGGCCTGCTATTTTAAGTAATTTAAAAAGTTACTTAGAAACTGGTAAACCTTTACAAGCGATCAAAGCTTAAGTGACTAAATTTTTGTTGAACAAATAGCATCACAAAAAAGGCTCTGTTATACTCATAAGTATGTTTTAAATCGTTATCTTTTATAAGATAGCGATTTTTTTGTTGAAAAGGAGTTTTAATATGAACGATTTCTTTAACAGACAAGCGGACCAACATAATGTTCGTTTGAATAAAGTACAACAAAAAGCGGTTCTCCAAACTCAGGGACCACTGTTATTATTGGCATGCCCTGGCTCTGGGAAAACGACTACAYTTATCATGAGGATTGGCTATTTAATCGAAGAAATAGGAATCGCTCCCAATCGAATAAAAGCAATCACATTTAGTCGTGCTTCGGCAAATGATATGAAATCACGGTACGAACAATTCTTTCCATCATTAGGACAAGTTGATTTTTCGACGATTCATAGTTTGGCTTTTTCAGTCGCTTCACGCTATTTAAAGAGTCAAGGTATTGCTTTCACTTTGATTGAAGGAACAACAAATTCAAATATCCCAACGAAATCGCAAATTTTGAAGGATTTATATAAACAAGCATTGAAAGAAGACTGTTCAGATGATCAATTACAAGAAATGATGCACTTCATAAGTTTTATCAAAAACTATATGGTTCCTCAATCGGACTGGGGGCAAGCGACACTTCCAAATAAAGAAGCTGTAAAAATCACCATTCAATATGAAGCAATTAAATCACAAAATCCTGCTCACATTTGGCTCGATTTTGACGATTTACTCGTTCTTGCATATGAGGCCCTATCCAATGACAAAACCATTCACGCCGTATTTTCTAATTTGTATGATTATGTGTTAACGGATGAAAGCCAAGACACGTCCCGACTTCAGCATGCTATTGTCGAACAACTAGTGTCATCTCATCAAAATTTATGTGTCGTTGCAGATGATGATCAGACCATCTATTCGTGGCGAGCTGCAGACCCATCATATTTGCTCAACTTTAAGGAATCGTATCCACAAGCAAAAATATTGAAGATGGAACAAAACTACCGTTCCTCTCCAAATATTGTTACTGTTGCTAATCAATTAATTAAAAGAAATACAAAACGATACAAAAAAGAGATGTTTACCGAAAATAGCAAGAGTCGAGACATTGAAATAAAACAATTGCATGATGACCAAGCTCAAATGAGATATGTCATTTACGGACTTCTAGATTTAAAAGATACAGGAAGTGCAGCGATATTATTTCGTAATAATGCGAGTGCCATCCTTTATATTAGTGAACTTGAACGAAGAGGAATTCCATTTTATATGAAAGATGTGGATCAACGATTTTTTACTCACTGGGTCGTTGAAGATATCTTGAATTTCATGCGACTAAGTTTTAATTTAGAACGAAAGGATGTCTTCTTGAAGGTTGCACGCAAATTCAATTTGTATTTATCAAATGATCAAATTCGGAAATTTGAGCGCATAATTGAGGATGGTAATGTCTTTCAACTACTATCTCGACATGTTCAATTAAAGGATTATCAAATTCAATCCTTACTTGCATATGAAAAAGCATACGACCAAATAAAGAATTCACGACCTAAAACTGTAATCAAGCTAATTAGGGAGCAACTTGGTTTTGAACAAATGTTACAAAATAGAGCTGAAAAATTCGGATTCCGCATTGAAGTTTTACTAGACATCTTGAGTACACTCGAACAAATAGCAGAACCTTATACCACAATGGAAGCATTTGCGAAACGATTAAAAGATTTAGATAGCCTCACACAAAAAGCCAAAAAAATAAAAGATCCAAAAGCTGTTACGCTCTCGACTTTCCACAGTGCAAAGGGTTTAGAGTTTGATCATGTGTATATGATTGATTGTCATAATGGAACGATACCTTCCGACGAAGATTCGCGCGATGCAGAAAAGCTTGAAGAAGCTAGGCGCTTATTTTACGTTGGTATGACAAGAGCTCGACTTCATCTCGAATTATTAACATATGCCGAAAAAGATGGTAAAGAAAAGACTGAATCCCGATTTGTAAGTGAAGTTCGAAGTATCCTGTTGAAAAATAAAAAACAACAAGAATTAGCCATTTACCAAAAAGAGCATGCGAATCCCAATACTATATATCAAGTCAGCGAGCTCACTGCTGGTTTAGCAATCGTTCATACCAAATTTGGTGAAGGACACATCGTTCGAATAAAAAGTGATCGTGCTATTCTTCAATTTGAGGACAATCAAAAAGAGCTTTCCATTCAAATGATTATTGATAAAGGCCTATTAGCAAAAAACATACCACTCAAAGTAGTACATCCGATTGTTAGGTGATTGTTACATGAACGTCATGAACTATTGTTAGTATAAGAAGGAATCTATAGAGGTTGGTGGTTTAATTGAGTAAAAGAATTAACTTAAGTCAAGGTAAACTCGAAAAATGGGAAGAATCATTTGTTCCTGAAAAAGATATATTTTTTCTGCGTGAACAAGATCATCACTTACTCAAAGAATTTGGACACAATTGTTTATTATTCTCTAAGGAAGAATTTTCGAATCATCCTACGTATGCGGCTATTTCATATGCAAGTAGCTATACATATTGGACGTTAGCAGAGGATATCACAACGGTTGTGGTATTACCGCACCGGGTATTTCCTTCCTTGAAAGACTCAGTAAAAACAGAGATTTTAACAATTCAACACGAAATAGGGCGAGGGCTAATTTTTGAAAGCCGCTATTTCGATGGTATTTTAAGAGAACCAGCAAAATCGTTACTTTTACCTTATGAATTTGTCTCAAATAATAGACAATATATTGGTATTCAAAAAGAGGTTTGGAATCAACTCCCAAAATCGTTAAAATCAGATTTATTAAATCGAATTGCTTATGATTATGATACGCCTGGAATATTTGATCCTTATGTTCCTACGGAAGGTATGACAAGTACATATGTTAATGCGTATCCAAATGAACACGGTCCCAATTGCTTATCTTCAACCTTATTCGTTGCAGCTTCAATTTCTTCAGGTACGTTACTGGATTGGATTATTAAAGAATGGGTTCATCCAACGACGTTTATGAATGGGCTCAAGCAACTAGGTTATAAAGAAGCTCCACTTTCGAAAGACGCCATGTTTCCGCATGATATTTTAGTTTGGAGAGACAACCAAGAAAGAATTGTACATGCTAGTTTTCATATCGATCAACATTATTTCTTCAATAAAAATGGACAAACTTTCTTCAATCCATGGAAAACAGTTCATATGAGAGAGCTTGAAGAACAATGGGGTATGCACACTGTAAAAGTGTATCGAAAATAGCAGAATCAAAATAAATTGTTGTTAAAACTGATTGTTTTCTCTAAACTGAATATATGAAGTTTGAGAGGAAGTGCCGCACTTGAAACAATGGACAAAATCAATTGAAATTGATGTACCTATTGAAGAAGTATGGCAGTACGTGGACGGCGATTTAGAAAAGATGCAACAAATTATGCCGAATGTAGTAAGTAATACTCCAATAACTGTAACAGAAGACGTAGTAGGGAGTATTCACCGTCAAGAATATCGTGAAGGTAAACGTGTTGAGGCTTATGATGTGCATGTAACCGAATATGAAAATACGCCTACTCATAAAAAAATGAAAGTAGAGTTTGTTTTGGCTAATTGTTTTGAAATAACAGCGAAATATGAATTGGAGTCTATTTCGCCGTCTAAAACACGTTTAACTTACACGGCGACCAACAAAGCTTTAAAATGGTTCGTTCATCTGTTCTTGTTATTTGCTAATGAAAAAACGGTTGTCAAATTTGTAGCAAGCGTTAAAAAAGTTGCTGAAAGTAATCGCGCATAAACTTTGAGCGTCGCCTTAAGCGACGCTTTTTCATGTGTTTAAAGGAGAATAAACATGGTACAAGCTATAGGTATAGATGTAGGTGGCACTTTAACCAAAGTTGCTTTCTTTGAGAAAGATCATCAATTAAAATTATTGCATTTTCCATCAGCGTATCTTCATATTGTGAGTGATTGGATTACCTCATATAAAGAAGATATTCAAATCGGCTTAACAGGTGGTCGTGCAGAGCAGTTAAAAACATTTTTGCGTTCTCATGAAAATCTTCATTATTTAGTTGAATTCGATGCAACAATTGCAGGTGTGAATTATCAATTAAAAAAAGATAACCATCAATTTACAGATGCAGTCATTACGAATATTGGAACAGGTACATCCATTCATTCGCTCAAAGGGGCAGAACACGAACGAATTGCTGGGACCGGTATTGGTGGAGGCACGTTACTCGGGATGTCCGCACTCATGACTGGAATTCATCAATTCGATAAAATCGTCGAACTTTCTGCTTTAGGAAGTCGATCAGAAGTGGATATGTTGGTAAGTGATATTTATTTTGGCAATAAAACACCTATTGATGGAGGATTAACTGCGAGTAATTTTGGTGATGCAGGACTGAGACCCTTAATTGAACGTTCGAAAGAAGATGTGTTAGCAACCGTTCAAGGAATGGTCGGAGAAGTCATTTCGACATTAAGTATTCAATGTGCTTTTACTGAAGACCTCGAGCATATTGTTTATATTGGATCCACTTTAGCTCAGAACGAACCGCTTCAAAAGATTATTGGGGATTACACGAAGCGAAAAAATCGAACCCCAATATTTCTCAGGGATAATGGGTATAGTGGTGCAATCGGCGCTCTTTTAAGCAAAATTGATGGAAAATAATTCTTAATATTATTCCGTTTTTTCTAAAAATTCACCAACTTTTCATTTGCATTTAACTGGGATTCATGTTACATTAATAGAGGATTATTTTTGTTCGGATAAGAGAAAGACTTGTAAGAGATTTTATCTCCACGATTTGAGCAAGGATAGTAACACAATGTGTACAATTGTACACGAGGAGGATATACACATATGGAACAAGGTAAAGTGAAATGGTTTAACTCAGAAAAAGGTTTTGGATTTATCGAACGTGACGGCGGAGACGATGTATTCGTACATTTCAGCGCTATTCAAAGCGAAGGTTTCAAATCTCTTGACGAAGGTCAAGAAGTTACTTTTGAAATTGAGCAAGGCCAACGCGGTCTTCAAGCTACTAACGTAAACAAAGCTTAATTTTAAAAATTAACCTATAGACAGACTCTCTTTTGAGAGTCTGTCTTTTTGTGCATAAGAAAGTATAAGTTTATTAAAGCTACACCCTCAAACTTGGAGATTACTTTTCGACCATTCAAATTGTGTTTCCGACCAATTAAGTAACGTTTTCAACCATTCTCATGGAGTCGGACAACAGTTCCTATGGCAAAAGTTGAGC
>NZ_JBFUKT010000088.1:0-12929 GCF_056400705.1 Paenisporosarcina sp. P5_A11 | reverse complement strand
CTTAAAGTGTTTGCGAATCTCTGCTATATCTTTCTTATTCATCTCTAATTCCAACTCCCTAGTTAGTAAGATCCGTGTTATTAAATCAAAATCTGTGTTATGTACAAAAAAAGAGCATCCAAAGCTATAGTTTAGCTTTTGATACTTCTTGATTATAACAATCTTTAAGATGAAGAAAGGAACACAGTCAATTTTGGATTGAGTGACTCTTGCGGTCCTTCTTCTGCTTGCTCAGTTGTAGATACACGAGCATATAAAGCAACCTTTTTTTGCAAAGATAAAAACCTCATTTACTTATGGTACGGTTCACATTAAATAATGTTCAACTGGTTTAACACGTTGAACATTTCTGTACATGGCTATTTTTCTATCTCAATTCCAACCAAGCCACTGCCTCACAATGTGCAGAGTGTATGTGGCAACACAAGACAAAGATGCTGGTGGGCTTATGTAAGGATCGGTTCTACTAACCTAGAACCAATCCTTTTTTTAGAGATTCTCGTTAAGAATAAAGAGCACATTTATGATATTTTCTATTGCTTAAATCAGTGCGATGCACGTGCTTTTTATCAAATACATGGCGGTCAAGATATTTCTGGAAGAACCATTTTTTATTTCCGCCAAAAAGTTGAACAGTCTGCCTTGTCCAAAATATTAAACTCGATCATTTTCTCAAGTAATGAGAAATCAACCGGACTATCCCACTGGATACGTACCAACTGTTTGGTGTGATCATAGCCAGACTGCACAATTTCATCAGAAAAATGATTAATCCCTGCCAATTCAGGGGCAACAGCAAAATGATGTTTGGCTACGCTAAAGCCAATAATAAATGTACCGTGATCGGTAAACATAGGCTGATTCCACGCAATTTTTGGCATTAAATTTGGAAATTTCTTAGTTACCCAACCCAAAACTTCTTCCGTTCGGGCCCGATGTTGCGGATTATCAATATGCGATAAAAATTCTGCAAAAACTTCCATGTTGTTCCCTCCTAAAATGAAAATTATGTCGTTCAGAGAAATTCCTCAAACCCATGTATCCAAAATAAGAAAAAACACCTGGTGGGCTAAAATCTAGAGAAAATAACTATGTAGAAAACATCCTTTGAGAAGTGTTATATTCTCTGTCTTTTTCCGTTACCTCTTGTAATGCAACAATAGTAATTTCATTAGTTTCATTTATTACTGTTTGTAAGATCATTCCAAAAACTGGCTATATATATCATTTTGCTTTACTGGTTTTTTTATGTCTATGAAGGAATTTACGACCTGTTAGAGAAATCAGTAACAAGACCAGTACTAGTACTACAATTTGCATATATGATAAATTAAAATATTTAGCACCTGTAACAATTAATAGTGTAGAAAGCGTACCTTTTACAGTGAAAAAAATAATAATCCATAATCCGCCTTTTTTCCAGTTCATTTATATTTTACCCCTTTGATAGTTCTTGAAAGTGATATCTTAATAGAAATCTAATACATTAAGAAATAAATAAAAAAGTAGATTTTTTTAAAAAACAAAAATCATGTCAATTTAATGTAACGAATTCATGTTAAATGAAATTGATAATCATTGTCAAATTTACTAAGGATTTTTAAATTTAATGTCTAATTGTTTTTCCATAAGCCTATATTTCCTTTTACTTGCAAATAAGCACTAAAAAAACAGAAAACAAATTTCATTCAACTACGTGCCAGCGAAATAATTCCCCAGCAAGACTATAGAGAGGTAATACAGCAAAATGAGTCGAGTTTGCAGCAACTTGGTCACACTAAATTGGAATTAGAAAAGAAACTTAATAATTCCTCAAACCAGAAGCAAGTGTTAATAATTCAGAATCAGCTTGCTCAAATTACAAAGTTGGATAGTTTAACACCAGAGTTATTGCACCGCCTAATCGAAAGGATAGAAATAAAAGCAGACGGAACAGCAAGAATCTTTTATAGATTCTCGTTGCCATCTGCTATTGTTTAACGTAATTTTAGCAACACGCAGCACTCCACATGTGCAGAGTGTATGTGGCAACACAAGGGTGATGGTAGGTTTATTACAAAGACGTTTTTCTTTCAGAAAACAGACTTTATCAAAACAAAAGCTGCCGGCTGCAAAGGAACTTGAAACTGAATAAAATAAGTACACATGAGTTGATGTGATTCGTTTTTTCTCTAACTTTTTGAGAGTTACATCATTTCACTGTCCCCGTCCCATCATTCTTTTCCAAAGTTATCAAGCAATGCACGCACTTCATCTGTTGATTTCGTGTTCATCAATTGATTTCTTAATTCACCAGCTCCACGGAATCCTTTGACATAAATTTTGAAAAAACGATGAAGCCCTGTGATTGAACGTGGCAGTGCTTCCGCATATTGATCTTGAAGATCAAGCTGCAGTCTTAAAAGATCAAGGTATTCTTTACTGCTATGCTCTTTTGGCTCTTTTTCAAAAGCAAAAGGATTTTTAAAAATACCTCGCCCGATCATAACGCCATCAATACCATATTGTTCAGCAAGCTGGAGCCCAGTTTGACGGTCAGGAATGTCTCCATTGATTGTTAGCAACGTATTTGGTGCGATACGGTCACGTAATTTTTTGATTTCCGGAATTAGCTCCCAATGCGCATCTACTTGGCTCATTTCCTTTTTTGTACGTAAATGAATAGAAAGGTTCGCAATATCCTGTTTTAAAATGTGCGTTAGCCACTCCTCCCACTCATTTACATCCTCATAGCCAAGTCGTGTTTTCACGCTGACAGGCAGTCCGCCCGCTTTTGCTGCTTGAATAAGTTCTGCCGCAACGTCTGGACGCAGAATAAGGCCACTACCCTTCCCTCTCGATGCCACATTAGGTACAGGGCAGCCCATATTAATATCGATGCCTTTAAATCCTAGCTCTGCCATGCCAATACTCATTTGACGGAAATATTCGGGATTATCCCCCCAAATATGTGCCACCAATGGCTGTTCATCTTCTGTAAAAATCAAACGGCCACGCACACTTTTCATGCCCTCTGGATGACAATAGCTATCCGAGTTTGTAAACTCTGTGAAAAATACATCCGGTCGACCGGCTTCACTTACTACGTGACGAAAAACAACATCTGTCACATCTTCCATTGGTGCAAGTACAAAAAATGGTCGTGGTAAATCACGCCAAAAATTATCTATCATTTCAAACTCAAATCCTCTCACTATGGATACAACTTCAAACTCTCGGTCAAAAATATAAAGCCAAATGAAAAAAGGAACGTATTTCTCGATGGGAAATACGTTCTTTTATATATTATACTAACTCCAACCACGCCACTGCTTCACAATGCGTGGTCTGCGGGAACATATCGACTGGTTGTACTTCTTTCGTAACATACCCACCATCTTCTAATATGCGTAAATCTCTTGCCAAGGTACCTGGATTACATGATACATAAATAACACGCTTCGGCTTTTGTTCCAAAATCGTCTGCAATAATGCTTCGTCGCATCCTTTACGTGGAGGATCGACTACTAGTACATCGGCAGTTTTTCCTTCTTTGTACCATTTCGGGATGACCACTTCTGCAGGGCCCGCTTCAAAATACGTATTTTCAAAACCGTTGATTTCAGCATTGCGTTTCGCGTCTTCAATGGCTTGTGGCACGATTTCTACTCCTAATACTTGCTTCGCTTGTTTCGCTAAGAATAGAGAAATGGTTCCGATTCCACAGTAGGCATCAATGACGGTTTCTGTACCAGTTAGTTGTGCATAGTCTAATGCTTGTTGGTATAACACTTCTGTTTGCTCAGGATTCACTTGATAGAATGAACGAGCAGATATTTCAAATCGCACGTCTCCGATTAAATCTTCTATGGCATCTTTGCCCCAAAGTGTAATGGTTTTTTCACCGAATATCACATTTGTTTTTTCATCGTTAACGTTTTGTACGATTGAAGTGACTTGTGGCAGGATTCTTTTGATTGCTGCTACCGCTTCAACTTGTTGCGGGAATTTCTTTTTCTTTGTGACTAGTACGACCATGATTTCGCCAGTTGCGCGTCCTTTACGGATGACCACATGACGTAACATGCCTTGATGTGTTTTTTCGTTATATGGAGCAATGCCAAGTCGGCCTAATTCTTTTTTCATTTCGCGAAGGATTTCGTCTGCTTCTTCCGTTTGAATGATACAAACATCGGTGTCTGCAATTTCATGTGAACGGGTTTGATAAAAGCCAGCGACCACTCGTCCATCTTGCAATCCGAATGGAATTTGAGATTTGTTGCGGTAACGCCAAGGGTTGTCCATTCCTTTTACAGGAAGGACAGGCACGTCTGGCAGTTTCCCGATTCTAGTCATTGCATTTTTCACCATTTGTTGTTTCCACATCAATTGTCCTTCGTAAGATAAATGTTGGACTTGGCACCCACCACATTCATCAAACACATGACAAGCTGGTGCCACCCGGTGTTCAGATGGTGTAATGATTTCGATTAATTTAGCAAAACCATATGATTTTAATGTTTTTAATACATGTACTTCTGCTGTTTCACCAGGCAGTGCGCCCACAATAAATAACGGATAGCCGTCTATTTTTGCAACACCTGCTCCGTCATGCGTTAGATCTTCTATAGAAACCGTGATGCGGTCGTTTTTTTGTACGGGTAAAGACATATAACTTCCTCCATTTCAATTGCTTTAATTGTATCATGAGACCGTGATATTAGCAGAGCGAGATGGAATGTTTATTACGTTTAATAATTACCATGTATCTTAAATATTAAATCACAAAACCGTTGAGTAACTAACTCATGAATATTTTCTTAATATTTTAATACACTATATAAATCATTCATTGACTTCCCTGGTCAACGTAATTATGATTAAATTGACTGAATTGGTCAAAATCTTTTTTGTGTGGGGGAAAGGCATATGTATTCTAAATTTTTAAATGTGGATCTAGAAAAACAAGAACGAATTATAAACGCAGCTAGTAAGGAGTTCGCTCAAAAAGGATATGACAATGCCTCAACCAATGAAATTGTAAAAGAAGCAGGTATTTCAAAAGGGCTTCTATTCCACTATTTCAAAAATAAAAAAGGATTGTTTTTATTTATATTTGATTATTTGCAAGAAATGTTTAGGGAAAAGATTTACGAAAATATTAATTGGAATGAGACGGATCTCTTCATCAGATATCGTGAAATTGGATTACTTAAGTTCGAACTAATTAAAAGTTATCCCGAAACGGTTAATTTCATTAAGGTTGCCTACCTTGAAGACTCTAATGAAGTTAAAAGTGACTTAGAACAAAGACAAAATATATTGATAGCTACAGCTTATCAAAAGTTGTTTAGTGATTTTGACCACTCTAAATTTAAAGAGAATATTGATATTAACAAAGCTATTCAGATTATTTTTTGGTCGATGGAGGGTTTTGCAAATCAGCAACAAGAAAAACTCAAGGCACTTTCAATGGATCAAGTTAACCCAGAAGAAACCCTAGTAGAGATGGAGTCTTATTTGGACATGTTGAAAGAAGCTTTCTATAAATAAGTAAATGATTTTTTCAATGTTATTTGCATTCGTTTTATCAGTTTAATTTTCATTAAAAACAGGAGGTTCTACTATGAATGTAATTGAAATTAATAATCTGACAAAAACCTATGGTAATGCACGGGGAATAACAGATCTTAGTTTTCATGTAGAAGAAGGTGAAATTTTTGGTTTTATTGGACCAAATGGAGCTGGGAAGTCGACAACAATTAGAACGATTTTGTCTCTTATTTACCCTACCAGTGGAAGTGCTAAAATCTTTGGTAAAGATTGTATTGATTTTGCACCAGAGATTGCAAAGGAAATAGGTTATTTGCCTTCAGAAGTCTTCTATTATGACAATATGAAGGTTATCGACCTGTTAAAATACTCCGCTAGTTTTTATAAAAAAGATTGTAAAAAAAGAATGAATGAATTAGTTGAAATCATGGATCTTGATATAACGAAGAAAATTGAAGACCTATCTTTAGGAAATAAAAAGAAAGTGGGGATTGTTCAAGGATTGCTACATGAACCAAAACTTATCATTCTTGATGAACCCACTAGTGGACTAGACCCTCTCATGCAACAAAGATTTTTTGATTTGCTTTTAGAAGAGAATAAAAAAGGTGCAACCATCTTATTTTCATCACATATTTTAAGTGAGGTTCAGCGATTATGTGATCGCGTTGCCATTATTAAAGAAGGTAAAATCGTCACAGTTGAAAAGATTAGTAATTTAAAAGAAAACAACTACAAAAAAATTAAAGTTGAAACAAGAAATGCTGTAGACCGTGACTACTTTAATATTACTGGTGTGAATGATTTAACCTTTAAAGATAGCACCATAAGCTTTTTATTTAGAGGTGATATTAATACAGTTTTGAAAAAAATAGCTGAAGTTGATATTACAAACCTTTGGATAGAAGAACCTGATCTTGAGGAAATCTTCATGCATTACTATGAATAGGAGGACTAAAAACTATGAATATTTATTTTCATGAGTTAAAGGCTTATAAAAATTCAACGCTCATTTGGACGTTTTCTTTAATTGCCTTAGTAATCCTTTTCATGTCTATGTTTCCTTCTATTTCACGAGACGTCGAAGTGTTTAAAGAGTTGATGGAAGGTTTCCCTGAAGCTGTAAGGAAAGCACTTGGTCTTGAAATTGAAAGTTTTGGAACAATTCTTGGTTTCTATTCTTATATATTTTTATATATAACTCTTTTCGGGGCTATTCAGGCAATGAATATTGGAACTTCCATTATCTCAAAGGAAGTTCGTGACAAAACAGCGGATTTTCTTTTAACGAAGCCTGTTTCACGTTCAAAAATATTAACATCTAAGCTAATGGCCGCTCTGACCACATTAATCAT
This sequence comes from Paenisporosarcina sp. P5_A11, assembly GCF_056400705.1. Classification (NCBI taxonomy): domain Bacteria; kingdom Bacillati; phylum Bacillota; class Bacilli; order Caryophanales; family Caryophanaceae; genus Paenisporosarcina; species Paenisporosarcina sp. P5_A11. The sequence goes on along the minus strand of NZ_JBFUKT010000088.1, from coordinate 6,042 downwards.
TACGAATGTCGTATATGTAGTTGCAGCTAGCATAATCGTTTCACAAGTGAAGACTGAAGCTTATAGTATGAAAATCTTTTTAATGATTACCTTAACATTGTTATTTGTTCAGCTTATTTTTCTTGCTCTAGGGATAATCATTTCTGTAATTGTGCCAAAAATCAAATCTGTACTAACGGTATCACTGGGAACTGTGTTTACTTTCTACATCATCGGGTTACTTACTTCAACTACTGGTGATGAGTCCAAACGATATTTATCACCCTTTCAATATTTTGACACAGGCTATATCATAAAAAATTCTAGCTTTGAGACATCTTTTTTGCTTGTAGGAGTAGGGATTGTCACTGTTTCACTAGTTGCTAGCTATATCATATATACCAAAAAGGATATCCAAGCAGTTTGAATTTTACCATTTCATCAGCTTTGGCTAAATGGAGGTATYAATAATGAATATCTTTTTGAACGAATTGAAAGCCCATAGAAAATCTTTAATTATCTGGTGTATTGGAATCATATTCTTAGTTGTATCAGGCATGGCTAAATATGCAGGGTTATCCACTTCAGGTCAATCGATGAATGAATTATTGGCTGGCATGCCTAAATCTTTACAAGCAATAATGGGTACAGGAACTTTTGATCTATCAACGGCAATAGGATATTTCGGCATACTCACTATATATCTGTATTTAATGGCAACAGTTCATGCTGCAATGCTTGGTGCTAATATAATATCCAAGGAAGAACGGGACAAAACAGCAGAATTTTTATTCGTAAAACCTGTTTCAAGAAGTAAAATTATTTTTTCGAAATTACTGGCTACTTTAGTCAATATCGTAATATTTAATATAATAACTTGGGTTTCTTCTTTTTATATGGTTAAAATCTTCAGCAAAGGCGAATCTGTAAGTAGTGACATCGCTACGATAATGGCAGCAATATTTATTCTACAGATCTTATTCTTGGTCATCGGCTCAGCAATAGCAGCTGTAAGCAAAAATCCAAAAAGAACTGTATCCATATCTACAGGAATTCTTCTAATCACCTATATATTATCGATTGTCATCGACTTAAATGAAAACATTAAATATATGAAATATCTCTCGCCATTTAAATATTTCGAATCAAAAAATGTGATGTTTGGTGGAGGCTTAGATCCTGTCTTTGTAGTATTATCTGTGGTCATGATTGGAGTACTTACAATGGGTACCTTTGTTTTTTATAAGAAAAGAGATTTGAATTTATAATAGCGAATGATTAGAGAAATCTCTTATTTGGCAAAACTAAATGATAAATGATTTCAATGTTTTTAAGACGTTACTTCTGCTGTTTCACCAGGCAGTGCGCCCACAATAAATAACGGATAGCCGTCTATTTTTGCGACACCTTCTCCGTCATGCGTTAGATCTTCTATAGAAACCGTGATGCGGTCGTTTTTTTGTACGGGTAAAGACATATAACTTCCTCTATTTCAATTGCTTTAATTGTAGCAAGAAGGCATGAAAAAAGCAGAATGGCTTATCCTATTTTTCTAGTCACCGTCACTTACCTTTGGCGGTGAGCAAACTTTCAAATGAAGGTTATTCCCTAATTAATATAGTCGTTGTTGACAGTGAGGAAATGGGTTAATATCTCGAATCGTTTGGTATTCATAATGCTTGAGCGCAAACTGTGACTGATATAAGTACTCCATGACGTAAAGTTCACCATCATAAGCATCGCATAATATGCCGGAGGTTCCTTGACCATTCATAAATGAAATTCCTATTGGCTGACCAATTAAGTGCATGATTTTCTGTTGCCAGTTCATAAAAATCACTCCTTTTTTGTTACCATATGAAGCTTGCCAAAACAATGTGCAAACCAATAGGTAAAGATGGCTAAAACTTCAAGACGGGCACTCCGCTATTTTCAGCAAAAATAGTAGGTGTAATGATTGGAGTACATGTACCTTTTTTTGCATAAGAAAAGAGATTTGAATTTATGAAAAAGGGTTAGAGAAATCTCTTCTTATGGGGATTTCTCTAACCCCCTTTTTACTTTCCAAAAAATAGATGGAAAGAATGCATGTAAAAATAAAGGAGTTTAGTTTATTTAGATAGAAAGTAGTTAAGATACATTCAAATTATTTCCTTAAACTACCTGGGTCTCACAAAAGGAGCGAATACAATGGAACAATCAAAACAAAAAATCCACTCATTTTTAATGTTTGAGGGGAATGCTGAAGAAGCAATGACTATGTATACCTCTCTATTTGAAGAATCTGAAATTATTAATATTATTCGTTATGGACCAAATGAGTCTGGTGAAGAAGGTTCGGTTCTACATGCAACATTTTTAGTTAAGGGGCAAGAGTTTATGGCTAGTGATAGTTATGTGAAACACGATTTTACCTTTACCCCTTCAATATCGATGTTTGTCACATGTGACTCTGAAGAAGAAATTGATGTTGCTTACGCGAAATTATCTCAAGGCGGAGAAATCTTGATGCCACTAGCCGATTATTCATTTAGTGCCAAGTTCGGTTGGATCAACGATAAGTTCGGCGTTTCATGGCAATTAAGTCTTCCGCTTGAATAATAACAATGCGTCTTTTGAGAAATATCACCATTTCAAGAAAGTTGGGTTAGAATGGAAGTCATACTAACAAGTATTTTCACTATCTTTATCACGATTATGACCTTCTATAATCTTTTAAAGGTGTTCACGATGGCCTTTAAGAAAAAGCAAATTACGTATTCAAGGTTACTGCTTTATGTAACATCTTCAATCGCAGTAGGTTTTGTTGTAGCTTCCATTCTACCTTTGGTTATTATTACAATAGTCGAAGTTCTTATTTAATCAATTAGTCATAACGCACTCCATTTGGGGTGCGTTTCTTTTTAAGGAAAATCAGCAACAGTACTACTTCATGGAAATACTGAATGGGACTTCCTAGTAGAAGTCCCATTCTCAATTGATCTATTCTAATGCCTTCTTTACAGATTCGAGCGCATGGATGACTGTTGTATCAAATAACGGAACTTCTGAATCCTCTGGTTCTATTAATAACCCGATTTCTGTACAACCTAATATAATACCTTCAGCTCCATCTTCAATTAAACTCTGGATAACCTTTTTATAGTACTCCCTTGATGATGGCAAAATCTCACCTAAACACAATTCCTCAAAGATTACTTTATTTATGACTTCTCTATCCTCAATATTTGGCACCAAAACCTTAATCCCATTAGACTCTATTCGAGATTTGTAGAAGTCTTGCTCCATCGTATATTTAGTACCTAGTAACCCAATCGTACGTATGTCTGACTTTACAATTTGATGTGCTGTGGCATCCGCAATATGTAAAATAGGAATGCTGATTTTTTCTTCTACAAATTCAATAACTTTGTGCATGGTATTGGTACAAATGATAATAAAATCTGCACCCGCTTTTTCCAATGACTGTGCAACATCGCCTAATATATGTCCAGCTCTTTCCCAGTCACCTTGTGCTTGATAACATTGAATCTCTTCAAAGTTAACACTATATAAAATGCATTTCGCCGAATGTAATCCACCTAGTTGCTTTTTTACTTCTTGGTTGATTAGCTGGTAATACTTAGCTGACGATTCCCAACTCATACCACCAATTAGACCAATCATTTTCATGTCTATCCCCCCTTTAACTCAATATATTCTTTATGTGACTTAAGCTATTCTTTTAAGCTTTCTACTTTTCCTTAAAATATCAAAAAAAGAGTCAAGAGACTCTCTTTTTTTTGGCAATTAGAACACGATTGCTGCTCTTAAATTAGTACTGCCATTTTCTAAATACCCCTTCAAACAGGTCAACATATAAACCCAGCCCTCTTTATTACCTAACAAATTACTGATTAATTCATCATCATTTTCGTTCCAACCTTTTTCGTTCACTTCAATAATTGTAGTCGTATCATCCACTTCGCTCAGTGTGATTGTCACCACATGTTCGTCCCCAGGTGCACCCCACTTAAATGCAATTTTCTTATCCTCTTGGATTTCCAATACGGTTAATTCCACTTGTGCATCGTATTCTTCATATCTTAATGTAATGGTTTTGTCTTGTTCCAGTCTTGCAGAACCCGATGAAAACCAATAATTGGCCATTTTTTCAGGATCTACGATGGCTTCAAATACCTCATTAACTGGCTTTGCTATTTTTAATTTTGTATTCACTTCAATTCCCATACTTACTAATTCTCCTTCGACTACTTTATTTTTCATCATCTACTATACATTCACCATTGAATGTCTATCACCTTTTTATTTGCCTCCAAAAGACAAAACTACTTGATTACTGAATATTCATACAGTACATTAAGAGAAAACTATTTTTAGGAGGAACTCCAGTGAACATTATTTTTTTCTCCCCACACTTTCCTCAAAATAGTACGTATTTTTGTACTCATTTAAAAAATAATGGAGCAAACGTCCTGGGAATTGGGGATACCCCCTATGAATCCCTAAGCGATCCGCTAAAGGAAGCTCTAACAGATTACCTGCACATTAAGCATATGGAAGACTACGATGAGGTTCTGAAAGCAGTTGGCTACTTCACGCATAAATTTGGAAAAATAAATCGTTTTGAGTCTCTTAACGACCACTGGCTAGAACTAGAAGCAAAAATTCGAACCGATTTCAATATATACGGTACAAAGTTAGATTTCGTATACGATGTTATTCACAAATCCAAAATGAAAAAGTTTTTTGAGAAATGTGATGTCACAATGATTCGCAGCGTCAAGGATATAACGTATACAAAAGTAACTGAGTTTATCAAAATCGTTGGATACCCTATCGTGATCAAGCCTGATCTGGGTGCAGGCGCGAGCATGACCTCTAAGATAAATAACGATAGTGAATTAAACCAATTTTTTGAACAGAAACCAGCCGAAGTCAATTTTATTGCTGAAGAATTCATTGAAGGTAATGTTTTAACTTATGATGGCTTAATTGACCGTGAAGGCGTAGTCCAATTTGAAGCAACTCACTTATTTGATCAAAGTATTATGACGGTCGTTAATACAAATGACCATTTGCATTACTATTGTCTAAAAGACGTCCCGTCTAAAGTTAAGCATGCAGGCCAAAGTATTCTACGTGCTTTTGACATTAAAGAACGATTTTTTCATATTGAATTATTTGAGTCYCGAAAAAATGGAAACCTCTATGCACTTGAAGTAAATATGAGGCCTCCTGGTGCTTGGATGACCGATGCCATTAACTACTCGTACGATATCGACATTTATAAAGAATGGGCCAATATGGTAGTACATAACCAAGTGAACACCCCAAAAGAAGGGACCTACTATACTGCCTATGCAAGCCGAAAAGATCATAAGCACTATGTCCATAGCCACGAAGACATATTGTCTACTTATTTACCTTACCTTGTTAATCATAATCGAATTGAAGATGTTTTTAGCCAGGCCATGGGGAATTACGCTTATCAATTTCGAGCAGAAACCTTTGAAAAGGTTCAATCAATTGTCTCTTTTGTTCAAGATGAAATGAGGAATTAATATGCATATCTCTTACCATAAGGAATGGAGCCATTCATTAAATAGAGAAATGGAATACAAGGTGTATGGACTTCGTGGAAAACCCATATTAGCATTCCCGTCTTCAGGCGGCAGATTTTTTCAATATGAAGACAATGGAATGATTGAAGAGTTGAGTGACTACATCGAGGAGGGACGCATTCAACTATGGGCTTGTGACGGCATTGATGAAGAAACTTTCTTCGCACAACATTCCGATATCCATACTCGGATGACCCGTCATAAGCAATATGATCAATACATAGCCCATGAACTTGTTCCGTCAATTTTACATACAAGTAAGATGAACAATAATGGAGATGAGCAAAAGATTTGGATAACTGGTTGTTCCATGGGCGCATTCCACAGTGCGAATTTTTTCTTTCGTCATCCCTTCGCTTTTGATGGATTGCTAGCACTCAGTGGTGTATATTCCACGACTTACTTCTTTGGGAATCATATGGATGATGACGTCTATTTC
>NZ_JBFUKT010000087.1:0-13021 GCF_056400705.1 Paenisporosarcina sp. P5_A11 | reverse complement strand
TAACCCTATATACTACTTACTATATGCAAATATTCCATTTTTATCAATAGCAAATTAAAATAAATTGACTTCACTGCTAGGATATTCGTTTAACGCATTTTGTAATTGGCTCGTTTCTAGATATAGTTTACAGATGGAATTACCTTCTTTTATTGAGCACGTCTATATTATTTAATGGACTATACAACTTTCCTATTTCTAATATGTTATTTTGCTCTAATCCGCTGAAATACTTTGAGTTATCTGATATCAATATGCCCCATTAGTCTACTTAAACTATAAATATCATTACGTAATTGTTTACAGGTCTAAAAAGATTAAGTAGACTATTTAAATTATTAACTACTTTAAGGTAACCGCTTCATTGAACTTCTTATGAATGAAATCTTTATTCAACATAAAGCAAGTTTCTCTTGTATCATCAAGGAATCTCTTATACCCACCAGTACCACTGCCTTTTGTCGAAATAACAAGTGGAAGTCCAAGGTTTGCTTTAGTATTTAGTGTAGCATTAGGAAGTTTTGTAATGTCTTTAGTTTCAATAACTTCTTTTATCATGTTGTAGGTTCTCCCAAATTCATCTACTTCCTCTTGAGTGAAAGTTACCTTAAAAATCCTATCTAAAAGTCTATAGCCATTGTCTAGCTCTTTACCGTCCTTTTTCCCCAGATATGCGATATATATAAATGTGACTTCTTCAAAGAACATTTTCCACTCTGATTCTTCCCAGGAACTTCTAAAATCAGAATGTTTTAATGTACTAAACGTAGCTTTTTCAATAGGCTTGTTATCCCCAAAAATGGGTATGTTTTTGATAAGAAAATTCGATTTACTAAAAACCTCATGCTTCTCTGGCAGTTCCTTATCTGTACCTACCACTCTATTTGATACCATTTTACTTATCGAATATGGTATTCTTTTAGCGGAATTAAGTTTTTCAAAATTAGCTAGTATATCTAGTTGTCTCATGCCTTTATATGGCTTTAACCTATCCCATACAAAACCTTCAGGTGTTACGAAATCAATAGATTTATTAATTGTTGTAACTCCATTAAAATGATCTCTTAAAACACCACGGAAGAAGGAATTTTTTAAAGAGAAAGCTCTTGTAGGAGCTGGAATAAATGAATTAGGTTGTGCAGCCTTTTGCCCTTTTTTTCCTTTTGTAGCTGCTCCTAAAATAACGGAATCACCCTCAGATAACTTGTGGGCAAGACCATCTAATACTTTCTGTTTAATTGTATAAAAATCATTCCGAATAATCTCTTCGTCCTTTGACATATCAAACAACTGAAAATCATGAATCACAAAATCAGCATACGGAACATCATCAATATACTCATACCAAATGATTAATAGCTTTTGGTTCTTTGAAATAACCTTACTAAACTCAAATTCCTCATTAATAATATTTTTGTAGTTTATCATACTTAAGGAAATACGTTCCTTTGCTGACCAGGATCCATCTTTAAGTTTTCTAAAACCAGACACCTTTAGTTCTATTCCTAACTCATCGAAATCAGCTTCAGAACGATTATTCAATTCATACCCATAGAACCCAGTTTCAACAACCTTACCTAGTCTACCTTTGTCGTTGTTATTTCCTTGTAAGATTTTTTTCTTGTCTATTTCTTTAAATCTCTTTCCGATAATTCCTTTGGTAAACTCGAGTAATTGTTCTTCTGTTTCCAAGGTTATATTCAACCTTATCACCTACTCAATCGTTTTTTTAAAATATCATTTCAGCTGCCTACAGTACTCCCTTCAAATAGGCAAGTTGCTTATCTTTCATCAAATTGTTTTATCTATTTTATTCAGAACAGGTCTTTATTTATTTCTAAGAATATATTTCGACGTTTATAAAATTTACCACTTTATCCTCTATAAAAATTCCGCAATAAAAAAGCACCATATAAGATGCTATTTTTTAGGGATTCTTTTTTATTATCCTCTTCGTTTAACCCAACTTAACCTAACTATTATGGTGAGCTATATGCCAATCAAAATAGGATTTTGATCCATCTGTCCAGTAATTACAGTAATTTCCTTTTAACTGACCAATGTATACTCTCAATGCAATTGTTAAATCGGCTTCATTTTTCAAAAGYTCAACAATTCCGTTTTGGACTCCTATATATCCTTTTTCAAACAAATGGTCACACCCAAAGGTACACATTGGCATTACTACATTTTTATAATCAAGCTTTTCTTCTTTTGTACATTCTGCTCTCTTTTTTATATGGGCAGTTATTAATAGTTCTACTGGAAACTCATTATGACAAATACCACAAAATCCGTTAGTCTGATTTCCAAATAAGGCCTTTCTTAAGAATGCCTGTTCTTTTCTCGTTTTACCTATTCTTGAGGTTTCTAATGAGTCATATTCAATAAATTGGTCGATAAGTGCTTTATACTGGTTTATTGTTACTTCTTCAAAATACTTGTTACTATTAAATTTAAAATGGTCAAGTACCTTTAAACTTTTCTCTTCATCCAAAACCCTAAAGCCTCTTATTGGATTAGTCAAAGAGTACCCAAGTAATTGGTTAAATTCTGTAATATGGATTTTATGTTCCTTTACTTCATCAAGAAAGTAAAGGAATTCCCAGGTTTCATCTGGATTTTTCCATCCCCAAAGTTCTTCCGCTAAAGCCTTATTATTTATCTTATATGTCACTGTTGCAGATGAAAAAATAGTGTTATTACCAGAAAACAATGCAATATCGCCTTTAATAGCCATTTTATTAATTATATAAAACGATTTATTATCTATACATTGAATCAGTTGAGGAATAGGTTGCTTTTATCTTATCTAATGTTCCGCCAACTAAAATAGTTTTAGCAGTATTTTTTGTGAAATTGATAAGTGGATTCTTTGATCTTGTAGGTATCTTTTTAAAAGCATAAGTGCTTCTCATTTCTACATACTTTAGCTGTTTCCATTAAGTTATTTTATAAGTAAAATTAGTTTCCAACCATTCTTTAACGCTAGAAATGGTACGGAATCCATGACTCTCCAAAATAGAGCCAATATCGTCAGCACATACGATAATTACCGGGTGTCCGTCTTCCTTAATTTCTTCATAAGCCTGACTACTTACAAATGACGTTGTAACAAAGATTCCAAATTGACGATATCTTAGACGACTAATGAGTCGGGAAGTCTCTTTAACTCCAGACCCATAAAGAAACCCTTTACATTTTGCCTCTAAAGCAAAATCAACATATACTGCATTCTGAGTTAAACCAATTCTGTATTTACCAATTGCATCTCTACCACCGTCTCTCCATGGTCTAGTGAGGTCGTAACTGACAATGTTACTATCCATCATTTCCACCAACTTTGCTGCACACTCTTCAAAAGCATATTCACCTCTTGGATGACTTTTAAAATGTTCAATAACTGCCTCTACCATAGCCTTTTTGATTAATGAAGATGGAATTTGCTCACTCCTAGTTCTATGCTCAACTGTTCTTTCCGCGGTTAAAGGTCTATAAACTCCATCCTTAACCCATTTCACCCATTCTTTTGGCGCGTTTGAAGTAAATGCATTTCCCCTATGAATATCATCTATCCATTCTTGCTTTATTGTTGCAACATCCAAGATAGTAAAAACCGACTTGTAATTTTGAAACCTTTTTCCTTCTTTCAATTTCCATATAGCAACTAAATCCTCATTTTCATTTATTCTCGGGTGACCTGGTACTGCAATACCTTGAAAAACCATGTCTCTCCTACTCCCTGCTTTACTAAATATAAAGAAAGGGGGAATCACTTTTCTGTTTCCTAAATGCAATTGATCAAAAACATACTTTAATAATTGATTTCCTCCTTTAGAAGTATCATGAAGGTCTCTTCCTGGGAATCGATTATCCCCATAATAGATGAATTTTCCTGTCTCTTTTTCAATCATGTCTGGCCAATCTGGATTTATCAAATCAGTATATAATCCACATAATTTATATTGATATGTTTTTTTTGACCCTGAAATTCTAAATCCCCCCATATTTTCACATTTCAATAGCTTACTAAGTGGATCATCTGAAACATCATTTTTCATACCCCCTTCATATATAGCTTCTACAGTAAGATTTGCATCTCTCAAATCTTCAAACTTCACAATATTTGACACGTTTTTCATCCCCCACCTTGCTATTAGTAGTCTCTTATTTTAATAAATGACTCATAAATTACTTTTAATTTTCGCTGATAAGTATTCCCTAAATACAAAAAAGACCGCCTAATGACGGTCAATACTTCATTCATGCCCGTTAATTTAATTTGAGAGATTAAATTATTCTAAATAGCTTCGAATTTGAAATATATTATGAGGTCTCCCACCATTTGGGCCACGTAGTTCTTCAAATGATTCTAAATAAAACTTGTCTTTATACCAGTCAAAAATAGCTACCCAAAGATGCAAGAAAATATTTGTTTAACCATAGAAAGGCATTCCAAAATAAGAATGCTCCCGTAAGTTTAATTCAATCTATAAATTTGAACAATCTTTTTAGTCCATTCTTACTTTTAATCTGCTAGAAGCGTGTTCCATCCCAAATTCTAGGACTGTGTAATTTGTTTCTGTTTTTGTTTTTCTATAAATGCATTTAATTTTTCTTTAATACCTTCAAATTCAGTCAATCTTTCTTGTAAAAGATTCAATTTTTCTAATTCACCTAATTTATTCTCCAATTCGTACCAATAGAAAGAGTTTCGTAATACAGTAAAGTTACAATAGAGCATATTCTCAACATCATTTAAACACCAACTTCTAATCAATCGATAATAAAGTTTTTTTGCATCACCATCACTACTACCATAAATATCACTTGTAATAGAATCACCAAAGTTTCGTTTATATTCTTGCATTATTCCACTAAGTTCTTTTACGAAAAAAGAAGTTCTGAAGTCATTTATATTTCTTGCCTTAATATATATAGGTCTTAAAGTCCAAATTTTGCTTGTCATACCAATTGTTTTTTCAAAAAAAACTTGCGTTTTATCATCATTAAATTTTTTATCAATAACCAAATTAAATGCTTTAAAGTAATTAAATAAGGTTTGGTATATTGTAGAGTCCTCAGATTCTATAAACAATTCTCTAAATATATATCTTTCAGAATCCAATTCCTCTAAAGAATTCTCCAACTTTAAGGCTAAATTATCTTTAGAAGAATCTTTAGATATATAAGGTATTAAATTTCTTATTATAGTAGCTTGCGAAACTCTTGCATTTGGTGCATCCGAAGATGTAACTCCTAACAATTTTATTTTTTTATACAGAGGAGACCCTTCAGTTGAATTTAAACTTCTAACAATATAGTTACATGATTTTTCTACACTTCTTTCTGAAGAAGTATCAAATAGATCATACACTAGCGACTTAGGAACAGGTTGTTGATTCCCATTAATTGTTGAAAATAAATAAGCATCTTGTTCATTCGTAGTATCAAAAATTATTATTACAGGTAGGATAAAGTAATCTTCTTTCTTCGATTTTTTTATCCCCTCAAGGCGATGCTGTCCATCAACAACGCTAAAACGATTTCCCTTTTTAATTTCTTTTTCAAGAAATATCAACTCATTTTTATGGAAATCAATTTGAACAAACTCTGATTTTCCTGAAAGAATAATTGGGGTTGGAAAAATTGCATCCGGATCTTCACAGTATGCAGCTATACTTCGCACTCTAGGTTCATTTAATACGCGTTGAATACCATCATTATTAGTATTTCTAATATAAGATTGGGAAATATTATATACATCACTAGCGTTCATAGCACCCATAAACATAGTTCCAATAGGTTGTTCAATTTGTATATATTTAAACTTCTTATCCATATTTTTTCTCACTTTCTTACCATATTATCAATTTTTACTGAAGTATCGAGAATGCTGGCTCCTCTTCTTATTTGCCTGGAGAATTTGCAAATGCTGGCTCCTCTTCTTGCTTGCCTGGAGCATCCGCAAATGCTGGCTCCCCTTCTTGCTTGCCTGGAGCATCCGCAAATGCTGGCTCCTCTTCTTGCTTGCCAGGAGCATCCTCAAATGCTGGCTCCTCTTCTTGCTTACCTGGAGCATCCGCAAATGCTGGCTCCTCTTCTTGCTTGTTTGGAGATTTCGCAAATGCTGGCTCCTCTTCTTGCTTGCCTGGAGAATCCGCAAATGCTGGCTCCTCTTCTTGCTTGCTTGGAGATTTCGCAAATGCTGGCACCTCTTCTTGCTTGCCTGGAGAATCCGCAAATGCTGGCTCCTCTTCTGGAATGCTTGAAGATTCAGCATCTAAATTAGTAACGTCATCACCATATTCTTTGTTACTTAAATTAATTGTGCCTGTAACTACACTTTCTTGCTCTATATGAACTTCTTCTTTATAAGTTTGCTCTTTTGTAAAAATAGCATGATTAATTTTATAAATATAAATTATTAATATACAAAACATAAAGAATTGCAAATTAATGAAATAAAAACTAATTCGATCCGGTAAAACTCMATAGACAATTCCTGCTGAAAAAACTAAAGATAAKCATATAATAAAAGGTAATTTATTTGTTTCAAATAACAATGAATCTTCTTTATCTTTTCGAGAATCCCAAAAATAATTTGCAGCTGCATTAGCGCCTAAAGACATTATTGATAATAATAATGAACCCTTTTGTAAGTAGTCAATAAGTATCTTCCCCCACATATTAAAGAAAGATAAATACCCCACAACTTCCTCTTGAGATTGACTTGTTTGAGTGTTTGCAGAATCTTGAACTGATTGATTCATCTCAGAAGTTTTACTTTCTATTGGTTCATCTGGAATATAAGGTTCAAATAAATTTGAAGGTCCAATAAAAAGCAATAAAATAAACAAACCTAATTGACTCACAAATACAGTGAATGTTGCTTTATGAACCCATTTTTTATTATATTCTTTAATAACCGGGGGGAAAAATTCTTTAATAACCGAGGGGAAAATCGGCTTTCTTGTATTCTTTTTACTTGTATTCTTTTTACTTGAATTACTTTGCATTAATCCATTTCACATCCTATCTATACTTTACATCTAAATTTCGCATTTACTAACTCCCCTACCATTCTTGAGAGCAAGTTGAACACTTCAAGCCTTACTATACTGGAAAAATAATGTAGTAAGGACAGATTTCGTTCGTCAAATTTCGACATTTAGTCAAATAAAAAGCACCTCATAAGAGATGCCCCAAACTTAGCTTAACTGAACTACCTTCATTTCTTTAACCTTCTACCCAGCCGACATTCACCTTATTCCTTACTATTTGATCAATGAATATTTATCTTCTCCTACAATTAGTCTCATAGATACACCAACTTGTAGTTTCCCATCTAAAGATATAATCCGTTTCACAACCATATCAAATATGAAAAGAATCGGTGATTAAAATATCAACAAATACACAAGTGAAGTGCAAGCTGAGAATCAAAGGTCAAGAACTTAAGTTTAGTGTTAGAAGAATCGGAAAAAATGTCCTAAGTATTCTCATAAGGAAATAAGAGGTAGCTGGTAGTGATTTATCACCATTATGTATCCCAAAACACACCATAATGAAAATGTAGTCTTAAAGCGTCGTAGAATGGATTTTACTTACTCTTGTTCAAAAAACCATGCTCACTTAATAGTTTCATCACGGTTGCTTTTTTTGTTAAAAGTTTCAACTTCTGATCCTTCCCATAATAAATTCGTTAAGACAACTAACCATACTCCATCCTGACAACTTGATAATGCACGATTAAAACCAATATTAATTGTATCTTCTTTTTTCGAGCATGACCATACTTCTTGTACATTAAAATTGTTCATAGTTTCATTTGAAATCATTTATTATAGATTCCCCTTCTCTTTTACAACTAATATATAGGAATCTAGAATCATTTTCGACCTAGGAATAATTAACTCTTATGCTCATGCTTTATACCCCTTGTGGCTCTAGTAAATATTAAAGGATGTATATGTAAACGTTTGTTTTAACGAAGGATTTTCAGTATTTTAGATAGGCATTATTGATTAGGACTGCTAAATTGCCGTTTTTCATTTCCATTTTAGCTTGTTTAAAATTCGAATCCCTTATATCGGCTTCGTTTATATTAACTGAAAATAATTCCGCTGATTCAAAATTAGAATTACTTATATTCACCCCTTCAAGAACAGCATGAAAGAAGTCTGCACTAACTAAAGATGAAGAAGATATGTTTGATAAATTAAAATTACAATAAGCTAAATAGGAATCATCTAAATTAGAAGAGATAATTTTCGAGTTTGATAAATCGGCGTTTATTAAGATTGCAGATGATAAATTTGTATTTAAAAGAAAAGCATTTGATAAATCGCAATTTTCTAAATTTGAGTATCCCAAATTTGCACCCGTTAAATTTGTATTTTTTAGTGCTAGGTTTGTTAAATTCATTACAGATAAATTGCAATCAGTTAGGTTGGCTCCATTTAATTCACATTTAGGTATTTTATCATCATGTAAATCAATATAAGAAAAGTCAACACCACTCAAATTCGCAGCAGAAAAATTCGCACCATTTATATTCGCTCCTTTTAATATTACGTTCGATAGGTTAGCGTTGGAAAAATTCACCCCTTCAAGATTCGTGTTCATAAAGATTGCCCCCGATAAGTCAGTACCAGAAAAATCCGCATTTTTTAGATTTGATTCAGAAAAATCCGCACTTTTGAAGATTGAATTCTTAACATGAGAATCACTAAAGGTTGAATTTTGAAAACCACAATTTATAAACTCTGTATTATTAATTTCTGTGTTATAAAAATCAACATTTTCTAAGGAAACATATTCAAATTTGCAATTTGTTAATGTGCTTTTTTCAAACAAACTACCTTCTAACATTGAGTTATAAAAATTTACTGATTGTATATCACTCGTGGAAAAATTTGCCGTTTTTAAATTCGAGTTTTTAAATTCRGATAAATAAATTTTTGCATCTACATAATCGGAAAAAAAACCTTCACACCCATCGATTTTAACACTCAGAAGCTCAGATGAATTAAAATCAATATTATTAAGATCTAATGATTTAAAAATTACATTTTGTAACTTTGAGGCTGAAATATCTACATTTTCAAAATTATCGCCTATAAAGCTAGTATCTTTAATATAAAAGTTATTTAAACTTAAAGAA
Organism: Paenisporosarcina sp. P5_A11; assembly: GCF_056400705.1. Lineage (NCBI taxonomy): Bacteria > Bacillati > Bacillota > Bacilli > Caryophanales > Caryophanaceae > Paenisporosarcina > Paenisporosarcina sp. P5_A11. Next base: position 3,855 of record NZ_JBFUKT010000087.1, on the reverse strand, counting down.
CTGATTTCTAAATTATTTGCTGGAAATAATAAGTTTTTTAATTTTCTATCCTTGTCATTGCAAATTTCATATAGTTCGTCAAAAAGACCACTAAGGAAAGAAAGAAGAAAAAACATATTAAAAATAACGTTTGTTTGAATTTCTATTTTATTAAAAGAGTTTTCGGGATATCTCTTGAAGTAGGTATTTAACATGCTGATATCATGATTATTAATAAACGAATGCTGCAAAATAAAATMMGTATATAATCTTTTTAAATTCCCATAAATTACATTGACTTCATTAGAGGACTTGTTTTCTAATRGAGGCTTTAAGAATACTGCCATCTCTTCATTCAATTTGAATCCACCAAAATTTTTATAAAAATGTTCTGCTATATCCAATAATTCTATCTCTGTATGATTTAATTTAAGTAAGGTATTTATTAAAGATTCTGAAGCTAAAAATTCATAAAAACTTTTATGTACGAACTCAAAGGCTACATCACTCGTCTGTTTTTTTTCTGTAGGACGCATATAGTTCAGTACAATAAAGGTGTTTATTATTTTATAGTCATTATCATCTATACTAACTTTCTTTTTCTTAATCAAATAATTTTGTGGTAATAGTTCTTTATTTACAATGTCTTTTTGTGTTACTGAAAATTCTTTTTTATGATACATAGCTAATGCAATATTTTGATTTAATTCTCTTTTAATTATAGAAAGTTCATCCATATTAAAATCTTTTCTTAAAGGATTAAAATCATTTTGTTCGACGAATTTACTAGTTGCACAAGTCCAATCAATTAATTTTTCGTAAAACTCCCATTTTTCTAAATCAAACATTTCTTTTGGCGATAACGCATTGTCTTCCTCTAACATTTTACAAAACAAATAAAGTATAAGTGGAAAACCTAGTATTGAATCTTGGTAATTATTATATTCAACTAATTCATTAATAAATTTTTCCGGAATGGTTTTATTATATTCAAGCCAATTATATAACCATTCACGAACATGGTATTCGTCGAATTTCTTCAAAATAATAATTTCAGTTCTTCTTGGAATTAAATCCGACATTTCAGAAAAGGCTGTTGTTCTTCCAGTTAAAATAACCTTTATATTTTTGTACTTACCAACAAAACTTACTAAATTATCAAAGAAACTTATTAAACTACCTTCTGTCAACAAATGTAATTCATCAAAACCATCTAAAATTAAAAGAATTTTTAAATCTGTTAAGTGATAATTAGCAAAGTTCTTAATATTTTCTGTTAGTTCATTATAAATGGTATTTCTAAAATCTTGTGTATAATTAATAGTTTTTAATTCAAGATGAAAAGGTAAAAATTTCTCCTCTTCAAAAAAAGTTTTAAACATTACTTTTGATAAAGAACTTTTACCAATACCCGGATCACCATGTATTAAAATTAAATTATCCTTTAATTTTAACCTCTTTCTAAGATAGCCCAGTACATTTCTGCCTAGTACATTTCTACTTTGATCCTCTACTTCTCCTTCTTCTCTGTCTTCTTCATTTTCTTTAATTTCTTTAAATTGTAATTCCCCTCGAAAAGGAAAAGAATAGAATTCTGGTTCTACGTAGATATCATATATTGAAAAATTTTCATCTTTCATGTGTTCACTAAACTCTAAAACTTTCTTTTCACCATATAACTTAAACTGTTTTTTTATATTTATGTAGTTTTCGTCTAAATGTGCTTCTTTTAGATCTCGTACATCTTTTTCAAGCTTGAAAAACCTACTATTTAACTCTGTTAGTTTTATATTTATTCCTTTATCAGTTTTTTTCATCATTTCATTTGCTGATTCTTCCAGTATTTGTTCTAATAAATTGTTATCAACCATACGTTCTTCAATGTCTTTATTAGAAGATTTTACATGAATTTCTGAAAATAATCTTGCATGAATTAAATCTAAGGCTTCAGAAGAATTCTCTATTTCGGATATTAAAGATTTATTTTCCTCTATTAATTTTTTTACTAACACTTCAGGACTTTCATTATTGAAACTCCATTTAATTAGATCAATAAACTTTTTAATATTGCCATTATATGAGATTTCAACTAAAGCAATTTGAAACAAACTCTCTACATTATTTTTCTCTCCTAAAAGTTTATCTATTCTCTCTTGATTTTTACCTTGTGCTTTTTTTAAAGTTTTAATTTTTTTATCAATATTTTTTTTCTTTTTCTCAGTAAATTCTAAAAAGTAATCTTCTAATATCTTTTTAATTTCTATTATTATTAAATTCTCTGTTCCTTTTGTTAATTGATTTCGGTTATCAACCCACTCTAATAAAACCTTTTCTGAACGCTTTATTTCTGTATTTGTAACGAATTCAAAAGTGACATTATTATTTTGATATTTTTTATTCAACATATAAAAATTACATATTGTCTTTTTAATTGCTTCTGATTTTAAAGAAAATTCGTTGGAATAACATTTTACTTGTGAAAACTTCATTTCATTTGAATCTAAGTTTATCTCTTTTATATCATCTTCAGTTTCACAAAATATCTGAATCTGTGATTTGGATATGTAGTTTTTTAACCATGAGTTTAATGTTGCCTCATATTGATAATAAAAACCAAGACCTACTGCAGTAGCATCGGTCTCTTTCATAAATATCGATAAATTAGTTTGATACATAATTTACTACCCCTTAAACATCTATTTGTATGTTTATTAGAATGACTGTGAGAGCGTTGTGGAGGATTTGAATGAGAAACTGTGAGCAAAAGAAAACACCCACAATAAAAGTGAGTGTCGATGTGCAGAAGTTATCATCTGTTTTAACAATTCGGCTATTATCTTGTTCATTCTATTAATCTTAAAACGAATCATTAACGTATACATTATGATTTTGTGGCAATTTCATCTGGATTGATATAATTTTGTATACTAGGAATTGAATTAAAGCCGCCTCGATTGTAGCCCCTATCAATTTTAAATTGTTTGATTCTCTCTGCCATTACTTCCTTGTTTTCTACATTAAATATACTTTTTACAGCTTCAAAATGTTTTATTGAGTTCATCTTACTTAAGAATTTAATGGTAGTGGTACGATCTAGATAGATGTATGAGGTTGGATACCACTCATTCCAAGTATCTTGATTTCTAATTTTCCCAATAAAATAGAGCAATAAGTCTGCTTCAGCTAAGTCTTTACCATTTTTTCCGGCTCTTTGTTGTAGCAAATCGGCATGTAAACTTAGTTGGTTAATACCTAGTCTTATTTTTCTGTTTTCAAAAGAGAGAAGATGGAAACTAAAAGAATGGAAATCTAAAGGATTTCTTCCACTAGAATTTGAATCTACATAGTAGTCCGAGTTTATGATTTCCGTTAGAATATCATATTTCTTATACTGCAATAACATTGAAAACATATATAAATATAGCTCATTAATTAGGAATTTATAGTGGTCGAACTGCGATTTAAAATAAGATCCACTACCTCTATATTCTGTATAAGAATATGCCTTTTCAAAGAAGTCAACGACATATTCAGATTCTATTACATCTGCTTCGAACTGGAGTTTTATCATTTTTAGATAATCATCTTTTAATGGCAACATCTTCAATATTTGTTCATAAACAATATTATCCAATTCTTTTCCTTCAGTATCTTTTATAGAAAACTGTTCCATAGATTCCATGAATTTTTCTGTAAAATCATATGCTAAATTTCTCAATCTGCTAGGTTGCTTATCTATCAGCGAATTCATTTTCTTAATTACTGCCGAAGTTTGAAAGTGGTCAACTTCCCTTTCTGATAGAAATGATGGCATTTTCCCCAATTGTGGTTTTTGATGTAATGGTACTCTGTAAATGTTTCTAAGTAGTTGTTCAT
>NZ_JBFUKT010000086.1:0-13121 GCF_056400705.1 Paenisporosarcina sp. P5_A11 | reverse complement strand
GAAGAATGGTGCTTTAAAAAAACGAGCGGCAAATAAGCCACTCGCTGTATAACACATTTATTCTTCATTCTTCGCTTTAAGTGCTACTTCATGAGCTTTACGCACTTGATGAAGTAATTCTGGTTCGCTCAATAAAAGGCAGTGTCATGACCAGCTACACTAAGAGTCACTACAAAACCAAATTCTCGCTTAAAGAATAGCTAGCAAACACTTCTTCATTTCAGGTTTCGCATGAATTTCTTGTGCCAATGAGATAATTCGTTCTGAATGGCTATCGATACTATCATAAAACTGTGATTTTATATCAATTACCAATGTCATTTGAATTCCTCCGTTTTTTATTAGTAAAGATCTTTGCAAGTTGCTCTTGATTTTACGGAACCTCCTTCTTAATAAATTACTTTCACTCGGAAATTGAGAATTCCCTGAAAAGGAAAATAATTGATTCCGCAGGTAATTTTAGCGTATCATCTTTCTATCTCTGAACTAAAAAAAGAGAGCCATCTTTTTCTGATACTCAAGAAAAAGAAGGCTCTCCGAATTTACGGAAAACCATCTCGTTCTCATCTTTTAAGCGATTAGGTACATTCGCTTGCAGGAGTTGGCACAGTGTTCAACAATTAAGTTGAACCCGCTGCCGAGACGTCAAAGGGCCTGTCCCTCGGTCTCTCTAAATAAGAAAGTGATGTGTAGCTATAAAATCGTTGCAAGAATATTCAGATGATTAGTGAAGGATAGGAATGGTAGATAATTTGTACAACCTGGCGGGAGCCTTCGTCAACCTGGAGCATTACCTTGTCAATCTGGATCAACTCACATTAACAAGATGTTGAGACATCTCCGAATTGAGTGAGGTGTCGACATTTTGTACTACCTGGCGAACCACTCCGTCAACCTGGAGCATCACCTTGTCAATCTGGATCAACTCACATTAACAAGATGATGAGGCACCTCCAAATTGAGTGAGGAGGCGACATCTTGTACAACCTGGAGAGTCACTCCATCAACCTGGACCATTAAATAAAAACTCATCTAGCCTATCAAACTATAAATAGCTAATACTGCGATAGATCCCATTACCACTATGATGACGTTTGCTCCAGCAAATGCTAATGCGAATGCGGCGACGGCACCAATAAAGCCAAATAATAAATTGCCTTCTTGAACGAATAGGATGGCGGGAAATATTAAAGCACCTAATACAGCAAAGGGAATATTTCTTAATACACCACTAACAAGCGGTGGTAATTCACGTCCTTCTAAAAAAGTTAACGGAAAAGCACGCGGAATATAGGTCACAATAGCCATTCCGAGAATCATCCACCAATACCACTTTTCCATTAGGCGACACGTCCTTTCCGAGCATATAGAATTTCAACCAAAATCGCGGAACCCAAAGTGGCAACTAGAATTGCCCAGCCGGTTGATAATAAGCCACTCCAATACAAGGCGCAGTGAATGACTGCCCCGAATAACGCAAGCAATGCCACTTTTCGATTGCCTTTCATAGAGGGTACGAGCAAGCCTACAAACATTGCATATAATGCAATAGACATGGCTGCTTGAAGGAACGCAGGCAAATTAGCGCCAATAACGTGTCCGAGTGCTGTAAAAACTACCCAGCTGCTATAGGAAATTAATATGACGCCTGCAGCAAAGGATGTCCGAATATTATCTCGTTTTTGTGTAGCTAATACCGAAAATGTTTCATCTGTAACCCCAAATGCATAAATGGCTTTTTTCCAACGGGCATCAGGTTGCATCTTTTCGTTCAATGATGCCGTCATTAAAAAGTGACGTATGTTAACGACAAACGTATTTAGAACAATTAAAATGGGATCAACGCCTGTTGAGATTAATGTTAACGATATGTATTGAGCAGCACCTGCAAAAACAAACATGCTCATAGCCGTTGCCTCCCACATAGATAAGCCGGTTGTTTTAGCAAGTAAACCAAAAGTTAAAGCAATTGGAAAGTATCCGATAGCGATGCTTAAACCGGCTCGAATTCCATTCGTAAATGTCATGTGTCATCTGCTCCTCTCGCTGAATGTTTAATAGATTATACAACTGTATGTTAAAATAAACAACGAGAGGTGAAATTATGGAACAGATGAGACGTAATTTAGGTGTTCAGTTAAAAAAAATTCGTTACCAACGTGGGATGAGTTTAGATGATATGGCGAAACTGACAGATGTTAGTAAAGCACAACTTGCACAAATGGAAAAAGGGGRGTCAAATCCGACTGTATCTACCATTTGGAAGATTGCCGATGGATTGAAAATTAGTTTCTCTTCTCTTTTACAACCACCAAAATCTACTGTAAAAAAAATCTCATCTTCAGAAATTCCATTCGTAACAGAAGACGAAGGAAGATATCGTGTATTTTCTATTATTCCGTATAGTCCAGAACGTGGTTGGGAACTTTACAGGATTGAGTTAGATCGACACAGTTCTTATGAAAGTGTTGCTCATATGGATGGAGTGGAGGAATCTTTAACGGTGGTCACTGGAGAATTGAAAATTATATTAGAAGCTGAAGAGATTCAACTTGAATCAGGTGACACCTTGGTTTTTTCTGGAAATCAAACCCACCATTATATAAACACCAGTGAAACCACGTCTATTATTCATCTAATCATTACATATCAAATGTTTGATACGGGCTGGTCTCGGGAAAACTGAAGGATAACTATTATATTTTGAGGATGAGGATCATGTTTGATTGGTTAACAACAGAAAATTTATTAGAACTAACAAGGGATTACAAATCACTTGGACCCCTCATCGGATTCTTACTACCATTTTTAGAATCTTTTTTACCATTTTTACCCCTATTTGCATTCGTTTTTGCCAATGCTAGCGCATATGGTTTATGGATAGGCTTTTTAATATCTTGGGCTGGGACTGCTATCGGTTCATATATTGTGTTTTTAATCATTCGCAAATATGGTCGTGCGCGCTTTCTTAGCATCATGACCAGACATGAACGTGTTCAGAAATTAATTCATTGGGTTGAAACGCATGGATTTGGACCGTTATTTTTATTATTATGTTTTCCGTTTACCCCGTCTGCACTCGTAAATGTTGTGGCAGGCCTATCAGATATAAAAAAGAATACGTATTTATGGACGTTGCTTGCCGGTAAATTTGTGATGATTTTAACCATAAGTTTTATTGGCTATGATATTAGAGCTCTTATCACACAACCAATACGAACAGCTATAGTAGTGGCAGTTATCGTATTATTATGGCTTTTAGGTAAGCAAATTGAACGAAGGTTAAATGCACGAGTTGAAGCGGATTTTCGATTGATTCAAAAAGAAAGACAAAAGGGAAAGGGGCCCATGGTTTGAGTTCATTGAAACAGGAGGCTTGGGAATGGGCTAAAGCCATTATTATTGGCATATTAATCATTGTCGTCATTCGCTCCTTAGTAGTAACGAATTACTCAGTTTCAGGTCAATCAATGCAGCCCACACTCCAAAGTTCGGATAAAGTATTAGTAAGTAAAATTTCATATACCGTTGGCGACATTGATCGCTTGGATGTGTTAGTTTTTCATACGGATGAAAATGAAGATTACGTTAAACGAATTATTGGAGTCCCGGGAGATGTTATTACGTACTATAATGACAATCTTTTTATTAATGACAAGCGTGTGGAAGAACCTTTCTTGCAATCATATGATGCCTTTGATGATCCGAATGAAAGATTGACAGAAAATTTCACACTTCAAACGCTCACAGGAAGATTGAGAATCCCAGAAGATTCCTATTTTGTCCTTGGTGACAATCGCAGGCAAAGCCTCGACAGTCGTTATTTTCAGTTTGTGAAGAAAGATGATATCGTCGGAAAAGTTGTTGCAAGATATTGGCCACTTGAAACAGCCACCATTGATTTTACAGGTAAAACTCCCGAATAATTTCCACCTCTTGCAGTAGTTCTGTACAATAGAGGTAGGGAAGAAATTTCGGGATTTTTTATATGAAGTTCAAAAAGTCCGCTAAAAATAACTTTCGGATCTCTTCGTTGGCTTGCTTCTCCGCTCCTCACGTATTAGGTACATACGCTGTGGTGCTCGAAGACTACGCCGCATTGACCTCCTCGGTTCTTTTTATGCTCCTTTTTGAACAATACTACTAAAGAAAATTAAGGGGGCTTTCATGTGTCACTGCGATTAATAACTGGACGAGCAGGTGTTGGGAAATCACAATATATGAGACGTGAAGTTGCCGACGCATCGAAGAGCAATCCACTGGGATCTCCTATATTTTTTGTTGTACCTGACCAAATGTCATTTTCTACTGAATCGGCATTATCAACTACTCAAGAAGTAAAAGGAATTATCCGAACACAAGTTACGACGTTTAAACGCTTAGCTTGGCGCGTGTTGCAAGAAACAGGTGGGATTAGTCGACAAGAAATTAGTGGATTTGGTTACCGTATGTTAATACGAAGATTATTGGAAGAACATAAAGAAGAATTTTCCCTCTTCAAACAAGCAGCAAATAAACGCGGCTTTACGGATCAAATGGAAATGTTATTAAAAGAATTTACTCGCTATTGTTTGGATTGTGATACATTGCATTCACTTGAAGAGTCGCTTAAACAAGTGGATGCCCCTCGAACATTGCAAGACAAGGCTCATGATTTGTCCGTCTTACTTCGTGCATTAGAAGAACGACTTGGGACGGCTTATATCGACAGTGAGGGGTATTATGCGTTGCTTTCAAAGCAGATTCATCAGTCTGAGCTAATAGCAGAAGCTGATATTTACGTGGATGGCTTTGTAACAATGACCACAAGGGAGTATGAAATATTAGGCGAGTTGATGAAACATGCCAAACGCGTCACGATTGCACTTCCACTAAATAACGAAATAGAAGATTTGATGGACGATCAATCACTCTTTCATGGAGCTGCAAAAACGGCTGAGAGATTAAAAGAAATGGCGCACGAAGGTTCTCTAGCAATAGAACCATCTGTTCATTTAAATGAAAACAAACGTTTTATGAACAGCGAAATTCAGCATCTGGAAGAGAACTTACATACGTATCCCGCGCCAGCTATTGATAATCACGAGCATGTACATGTAATTGAAGCTGACAGTCGTCGAGCAGAAGTTCATGCTGTGGCTAGGCATATTAGACGCCTCGTTCGGGATGAGCAGATGCGATATCAAGACATCGCTGTTCTTTATCGACAACCTGAAGTGTACGATGAACTTCTTGAAACGACATTTGCACAATATGATATCCCGGTATTCATTAACCGCAAAAAGGCGATGTTGCATCATCCTTTAGTTGAATTGAGTCGTTCAGTCTTTGAATCTATTTTGAACGATTATCAATATGAATCTATGTTTAGAGCGATCAAAACAGATTTGATTTTCCCACTTCAAGCAAACAAACAAATTTGGCGTGAACGTGCCGATCGCTTAGAGAATTTTGTGATTTCACAAGGGATTTATGGAGATCGTTGGACTGATGAGAAACGCTGGCTCGTAAAAAAATATCGAGGACTTGAATTTCATACAAAAGCTCAAACCGATGAAGAACGCGCCTTACAAGAGGATATTACAGCTGTACGTGACTGCATGTTAGCACCTCTTCAAACGTTGGCTCACAAGATTAAAAACAGTGAAACAGGCAAAGAAGTAGCACAGGCTCTTTTTGAATTTGTAGAAGAACTATATATTTTCGATAAGATACAAATATTAAAAGACGATGAAAATGAACATGGTCATCTATTGCTTGCAACTGAGCATGATCAAGCGTGGTCTCAGTGGGTAGACGTTCTGGATCAATTCGTTTTGATGTTTGGCGATGAAAAGTTAACGCCGAAAGAGAGTTTCCGATTGCTTGAGGAAGGGTTTGATACGCTTGAGTTCTCACGTATTCCACCGTCTCTTGACGAAGTAACTGTAGCCACAGTTGATTTATCACGCTTGTCAAATATTCGAGCGGCTTTTGTGATTGGAGTAAACGATGGAGTATTTCCAAAGCGCATCGACCAAGAAGGGTTGCTGTCAGATACCGAGCGCGAATGGTTTATGCAAATTGGATTCGAGCTTGCCCCAACTTCTAAAATGAGGTTAATGGATGAAACCTACATGGCTTATCGAGCAGTGACAACAGCTTCAGATAAACTGTTTATTTCGTATGCTGTGGCGGATGAAGAAGGCAAAGCATTACTGCCGTCCACGTACATCAAGCGACTACAAAAATTAATGCCAAATGTCGAAGTTGAACTTGCTGTGATAGACCCGGCAGTATTAAAAGAAAGTGCAAAGCACTATATTCAACATCCTAGACCAACGATGCAATTTTTAGCTACAAAAATAAAACAAACACGCACAGAAGGTCAACTTGAAGAAGAATGGCTAGCAGTTGCCTCTTATTATGAGAATGACCCATATTGGCAAAGCGTTTTCAAGCGAGTGATGCGCCCGTTATCAAACCCAGTAAAAGCGCAACGTTTAAATCCAGACACCACAAACGCCTTATATGGTGACTCCTTTACATCGAGTGTGTCTCGCGTTGAAAAATACTATAGTTGTCCTTTTGCACACTTCGCGACATACGGTTTGCAATTAGAAGAGCGTAGTGAGTATCGTCTTGAAGCACCCGCAATCGGGGACTTATTCCATGCTGCATTAAAATGGATTGCTGACGAAACGAAACAACTTGGAATCTCTTGGGCCCAGCTTTCAACTACGCAGGCTTGGGAATTAGCAAGACAAGCTGTGGAAGAAATCTCGCCGCATTTCGTTCATCAAATCTTAATGAGTTCAAAAAGGTATTATTATATTCAACGTAAACTTGTTCAGATTTTGCAGAGAACGATGACGACATTGCGTGATCATGCCAGTGTTTCGAGCTTTGTACCGATAGCGATCGAAGCGGGATTTGGTCCGGGAGAAGAATTGCCGACACTCGAAATTCCACTTAAAAACGGTAACGCGATGAAAATGCGCGGACGAATCGATCGAGTGGACGCAGCCGTTATTGATGGCAAACAATTTATCCGAATTGTTGATTACAAATCATCCGCAAAGGGCCTGGATTTAAATGATGTGTATTCTGGAATATCATTACAAATGCTTACGTATTTAGACGTAGCAGCAACTAACTCTGCTATCTGGTTAGGTGAAGAAGCAAATCCTGCGGGTGTTCTATATGTTCACGTTCATAATCCAATGTTGAAACTAGCAAAAGAGTTGTCTGACATGGATATAGAAGAAGAAGTGTTCAAGAAGTATAAAATGCGTGGGTTATTAATTGACGATGCAGCTGTTTTAAATGAAATGGATACAGAAATTGTTGGAGCTTCTAAAGTTATTCCAGCCCGAATCAATAAAGATGGGTCCATTTCGAAAACGTCAAAAGTTGTCTCTCCACAAGATATGGCTAATTTGCGTTCATTTGTTCGGGCCAAACATCAACAAGCTGGAGATGGCATGCTTGCCGGTGATACGCGTGTGTTGCCTTACCGTATGAAAGATAAAACGGCATGTGATTATTGTAATTACCGCAGTGTGTGTCAATTTGATCCAACAGATCCTGAGCAAGACTATCGCAAACTAGCGGTTAGCACACCGGAAGAAATTACGCAGCGAATAAATGAGGAGGTTACACCGAATGTTGATACCGACTAAACCACAAGACGTAACTTGGACGGATGCTCAGTGGCGATCGATTTTTGCAGAAGGTCGTGACGTACTCGTTTCAGCGGCTGCGGGTTCAGGGAAAACGGCCGTATTAATCGAGCGACTCATACAAAAAATGATTCGACAAACGAATCCTATTGATGTAGATCAACTCTTAGTAGTGACCTTTACCAATGCTTCAGCAGCTGAGATGCGTCACCGTATGGCGGAAGCATTGGAAAAAGAATTAATTAAGGATCCGACATCAAGCCATTTAAGAAGACAGTTGAGCCTATTAAATAAGGCACAAATTTCAACTCTCCATTCGTTTTGTTTATCTATCGTTAAACAGTACGCTTACGTGCTCGACTTGGATCCAGGTTTCAGACTCGCTAATGAGGCAGAAGCTGCATTAATTCGGGACGATGTGTTGGCAGCCGTGTTGGAAACAGCTTACAAAGCAGATAATCCCGAAGAAATATACCGACTCGTTGATAGTTTTACATCCGATCGTGATGATCAACTAATTGAAACACTGATTGAGAAATTATATGGTGCTGCAAGTGTTCATCCTGAGCCGAAGAAGTGGTTACAATCGATTCCGCAAGGTTACAATGTGCCGATCGACATGCAAATCGATGAGCTTCCTTTTATCCATGCTCTAAAATTAACGATTCAACATACGCTTGAAGAAGCTTATTCTATGACAGAGGAAATGCGTCAGATTGCTATACAACCAGCTGGGCCAGCACCTTATGGAACTACAGTTGAGCAAGATCAATTATTAATTGCTGAAGGGATTCGTCGAATTTCTACACAATCATGGCAATCTACTTTTGACTATTTTCAAAGCTTAAAATTTACAACTGCAGCGCGCATTCCAAAAGAAACTTACGATGAAGACCTCATTCAAAAAGCCAAAGATAAGCGCGACCAATTGAAGAAGCGGGTTAATGGAATAAAAGATTCTTACTTTACGCGGACTCCAGCGAGATTGCTAGACGAAATGAGACTGATGCACCCGATTCTCCAAACACTCGTCGACTTAACTCTTATATACGGAGAGGAGTATCGATTAGCAAAAAGTGAGCGGGGGTTAGTCGATTTCTCAGACCTTGAACATTTTGCGCTGCAAATTTTGACGAAAGAAGAAAATGGTCATCTTATTCCTTCAAACATTGCAGAAGATGTAATGGCGCAGTACAAGGAAGTGTTGGTGGATGAGTATCAAGATACAAATCGCTTACAAGAAACGATTTTACAAATTGTCAAAAGTGGAACAGAAGCAAACGGAAATATGTTTATGGTTGGGGATGTTAAGCAATCGATTTATCGTTTCCGTTTAGCAGAACCAATGCTGTTCCTAGCGAAGTATTTAATGTTTACAACTGAAGCTCTAGATACAGGTATCAAAATTGATTTGAATGCGAATTTCAGAAGTCGTCCGGAAATTTTGTATGCGACTAATTTTATCTTTTCTCAAATCATGGGCGAGCGTGTTGGTGAAATTGAATATGATGAAGCGGCTGCATTAAAACCAGGGGCGCCTTATCCTGATCAACAATCAACAGTAGAGCTGACGCTTCTATCACAACAAGAAGACGAGGAATCGACAGATGATGACCAGGAAGTTAATGAAGAGATTCAAGAGCTAGAAGAGTTGAAAAAGTCACAATGGGAAGCCCGTTATATCATCGGGAAAATCCGCAAATTGATGGAGAATCAAACAATGGTGGTCGATGCCTGGACGAAAAATGAACGACCTCTTGAATACCGTGATATTGTCATTTTGATGAGATCAATGACCTGGTCCGCTGATTTAACAGAGGAGTTTAAGCAAGCAGGAATTCCATTATATGCGAATCTATCAAAAGGGTATTTTGACGCGCTCGAAGTCATGATTATGTTGAACACACTGCGTATAGTCGATAACCCATATCAAGATATCCCATTAGCGTCTGTGCTTCGTGCGCCTTTTGTCGGATTAACAGAATCTGAGCTTTCACATATTCGCTTGTCAGCACCAAAAGAGCCTTTTTTTGAGGCGCTTAAAAACTTTATACGCTTAGGTGGGAGTGGGATTGACCCAGAAACGGCCGAGAAGTTACAGCGGTTCTTCTTACATTACGAAGAATGGCGTGATTTGGCACGGAGAGGTTCACTAGCCGATTTGATTTGGAGAATTTACATGGACACGCATTATTACGAAATGGTCGGGGCAATGCCAGGTGGTAAACAAAGACAAGCGAATTTACGTGCATTGCATGATCGTGCTTTGTCTTATGAAAAATCCTCTTTCCGTGGATTATTCCGCTTCTTACGATTTATTGATCGCATGAAAAAGCGCGGAGACGATTTAGGAACTGCGCGTGCCATGAGTGAAAAAGAAAATGTCGTGCGTCTTATGACGATTCACTCGTCTAAAGGTCTTGAATTTCCATACGTCTTTATCGCCGGTTTAGGGAGAGACTTCAATCAAATGGACTTCAATGAATTATATTTATTTGATCAAACATTTGGTTTGGCTGTCAAAGCAGTAGATCCAGAAAAACGTATTGCCTACACATCTTTACCCTTTTTGGCGATGAAGGAAAAGAAACAACTGGAGTTAAAGTCGGAAGAAATGCGTGTTCTTTATGTCGCTATGACGCGAGCAAAAGAAAAATTAATGCTTGTTGGAACGGTAAAAGATGCACAAAAATCCATCACTAAATGGGTTGATATTGCCAACTCTAGTGGAGACAGGTTGCCGGAATATGTGCGTTCACGAGCTAAAGGGTTCTTAGATTGGATTGGACCGTCAGTAGCAAGACATCCGGATTTCTCTTTGTGGCAAGGAGTAGCGCATTCGGGTTTACAACATCCTTCTAAGTGGTCGTTCGAGACAATTTATGTGGAAGACTTACGTGAAGTCTTAGTAGAATTAGAATCACCACAATCGACTAATCCAACAACTGCTAATGTAGTTACTTCAGAAATGACAGACGAAATCGAAAGACGATTTAATGCAGTGTACCCATTTGAACGCTCCGTTTCTAAACGTTCAAAACAATCGGTGAGCGAGCTCAAAAGACTGGATCAATTAAGAAAAGAAGAAGAACCTGAATTTTTCAGACCGAGCCAAGTACAACAAGCGATTAAAAGTATCTATAAGCGACCTGCTTTTCTCCAACAAGGTGAGCGGAAACTAACATCTGCAGAAATCGGTACGGCAATGCATACAGCTATGCAACATGTAGATGTAAATCTAGCTCTAAGTAAGGGATCAATTGAAGCATTTATCCAACAGCTAGCAGACAAACAGTTATTAACATCGAATGAAGCTAGTGCTATCAAGACAGATGCACTAGGGGCATTCTTACAATCTCCACTGGCTACTCGCTTACGTCAAGCGAAGCAAGTGTTACGAGAAGTTCCTTTTACTTATGGATTAACCGATGACGATGGAGACACTCAAATCTTGCAAGGTATCGCTGACTGCCTCTTCCAAGAAGCGGACGGGGAGTGGGTACTGCTGGATTATAAAACCGATCGAATAAAGGGAGTTCTTATTACAGAAGCCTCCATTTTACGTGAAATGCATCATCGTTATGGATTACAGCTTTCACTTTATAAACAAGCGATTGAGCATATTTTAGCCATTACGATAAAAGAGAAAATATTGTATTTGTTTGACGCTGATCAAACAATCATACTGGAGGATTAAATGTGAAAGTTCAACCTACTGAATTACATGAACGAGTAGTTGCCATTGATATGATGCGCGGCTTCTCACTTCTTGGTATTTTTATCGTCAATATGCTCGCATTCCATACCCCTTTTTACTACATCAATCCGTACACATGGTATACAGATCCGAGTGACAAAGATACGTTTCAATGGATCGATATCGCCATACAAGGAAGCGTCTATCCGTTGTTCTCCATGTTGTTTGGTTACGGCTTAATGATGCAATTTAGGAAATCACAAGAACGCGGAATTTCATTTATTCCGCTTGGTTTACGTAGATTAAGCATTCTGCTTATCATTGGAATTCTACACGCGTTTCTTATATGGTCTGGAGATATATTAATCACTTATGCTTTAAGTGGTTTTATAGTCCTCTTTTTATTGCGTTTATCACGACTGTGGTTAGTTTCGATTGCATTGCTACTTTATGTCATTCCGAATATGGGACTCGCGCTGTTAAGTTTTATTGTCTCTGCAACAGGTGAAGATTTTTATACGGGTTTTCAAGAAATAGAATCTTCTCTTGATGCATTTGGTTCAGGTTCTTGGATGGATATTTTTATGCAACGAGCAGCTGATTGGACTTACGCTAATATAGAATCAGGTTCTTTATTGTTAATTGGAATGACCATTTTACCTTATATGTTACTTGGAGCAGCGGCAGCAAAAGGGAAGTTGATCGAACGCACGTCAAATAAGAAAACGTTTTGGATTACGTTAACGGCTGTCACTTTAGTTGCTGGGTTTTCTATTAAAATTTTGCCGTATTTATTTGAGGCAAACTTTTATTATATGTTTGTTCAAGATATCTTTGGTGGACCGTTAGTCGCCATTGGATACGCTGGTTTGATTACTCTTTTATGTCAGCTAACCATCTTCCGGAAACTATTGAACCCGGTAGCAAAAGTGGGTCGCATGTCCATGACTACTTATTTATCCCAGTCCGTCATTGCAACGACTATATTCTATTCATATGGTTTTGCGTTATATGGAAAAATCGATGTCCTGACTGGAACTTGGATGGCAGTAGGTATTTTCGTCATTCAAATGATTTTTTCTGAAATATGGTTGTCTAAATTTAAGCAAGGACCAGTTGAAGCGATTTGGAAAAGAGTCACATACGGGAAAATTAAATAAAAATTTCGGATGAAAAATCTGTCGAAGTATCGTAGACTGAATTTAACAAATTCTTTTTCAGGGAGTGTCCGTGTATGAAAATTTTGTCATATCGCTACGAAGGCCATATCAAATTTGGTCCAAAAGTAAAAAAAGAAGAAGCAGTGTGGGACGTGTTAGCGATACAAGAGACGCTCCAGGTAGTACCAAGTTTTCCTGAAACAATCGTCGAAGGAATTGCTAACGGAATGGATTTTGTAGAACAAATGAGAAAGCTTACAGATGCTGCTTTGAAATCTGAAGAACCTGGTCAATTTAAACATGCCTTTTCAACTATTGAGTGGTTATCACCAATTCCCCGTACGCCGAAAAATATTATTGMTGTAGGACGAAATTATGAAGATCATGCAAAAGAAATGGGATTACAAAGTGCTCCTGAAAATCTGATGGTTTTCACAAAATCGCCTACGACTATTGCAGCCGATAATGAAACATTATCAGTACATGCGAATGTAACCACTTCTTATGACTATGAAGGAGAATTAGCAGTCGTAATTAGTAAAAAAGGCGACAATATCCCGAAAAAATTAGCGTATGATCATGTCTTTGGGTATACCATTGCGA
>NZ_JBFUKT010000085.1:0-13210 GCF_056400705.1 Paenisporosarcina sp. P5_A11 | reverse complement strand
TTTTAGGCAAGTAATCAAATTCGTCTATTTTTATTTGGGCATAAACTTCTTCCAGACTATCAGATTTGTTTTCTTTTTCCAGTTTATTCTCTTTTTTATCATTCTTGATTTTCACTTCATCCAGACCAAGCTTTAAGAAATCTAGCTTCCGTAAATTTGCTTTAAATTCGAGTTCAAAAAAAAGTAATTTTTCATCGTCCTTTTCTTTTTGTTTTTTGATTCCTTTAATAAACACTCTTTTTTCCTTTATATCAATGATTAATTGGGCTCTTTCATTTTCAATTACCTCGTATCTTTGAATGATTTCTTTCTCTTTTTTAAGCTGTGTCACCACATTTCGAAGTTTGCCTATCTCTCTAGAATGAAAATTGTATGCTTGAAGATTTTTCGGCTTTAGCGTTTCTTCAAAGTCATTCATAGTCTTCTTTAACTCTGCTTGCTCTAACTCAGCAAGAACGACTTTGCTATATAACTTATTTTTCTCTGCATACTTTCGATTTTTTAGACGTGTAAAATCTTTAAATTCATCTTTTAAATAACCTAAATACTGATCACTTTCAGTGTTGGTTAACTTAATAAAAGGATTTCCACATAAACCACAATTATCCTTATTTAACTCTTCATCAACGTTTATAGCCAAAGTGTTTAGGCAATGAGGACAAGTGTCTATAGGTAGTATGCCAATAATTTTCTTGGCAGTTTTTAGCTTATCACTTTTTTCGATATCATTTCTTATTTTGTTAATATAGAAGTCATACTCATCTATTTCCGTTTCCAATCCGATTAATATTTCACGATATTTACGTACTTTGAGCGATGATGTACTGAATTGTTTGCGGATATGGGCAATGACAGAATTGATCTCAGTAGTGCCAGTTTCCATTGCTGCTATTTGTTGAAGATGATTTAAGATTAAATTTTCTTTTGAATAGATCTCGTTTTCTATCAGGTTGGAAACTTTAATTGAGATCATATCTATTATTTCTTCAATGTCTCTAAGTGAAGTCTGTTTCTGCTTTAATAACGATTCCAACTTATCCAATTCATATCTTGCTTTAATAACCTCGGTACCAGAAAACTTGAGAAGAACTTCAAAAGCAGTTTTTCTTACATCCCTTAGGCCATAACGTGGATTAATGGCTTGAATATCATGCCATGCACCTTGATGGATGATAAAAAGAGGCATCAAGTTCTGTATATAGAACAGCATTTTAACATCTTGATTCTCTTCTTCATTTTCAGATTTCTCACCGTTTGTTATTGGAGTTATATTCAAGAATGAAAATAGGAATTCTTGATACGTATCATTACCTTTGAAGTTATTCTCTTTTCGCATCTTATAAAAAGAATGGGATGGGCTAGTGTGTAATAATGATTCTAAATTGGAATCTTCATTAAGCTCAATTCCACTAAATATGGTTACCGGATCATCCCAATCCATCGTATTTCGAACAACGACTACTCTTTCTCCATTATTTACTAATTGCAAATACACATGTGATTGAATGACTTTTTCTTTGTAATGAATTTTAAATAAACTCTTAAACCCTAAGATATCTTTTCGTATGCCATAAATTTCTTCACCCTTTAAACCGAAAATAATGCTTTGTATAAATAATGATTTTCCTAGTGTATTCTCACCATAAWTCATATTAAATTCTCTAATTGTATTATCTTCTTTCACCAATGATACAAATCTTCGATACTGGTTTATATTTGTTTCAACACGGATTAAGACAGCCTCAATAAACATCATCGTTCACCCCATTGTATCCCAAAATAAGAGAAGGGAAATTTTCTTGCACATATTTTTCAATTGATTCATTCGATGCATTTTTTGGGAATAATGAATTTATGACTTCCATTCTTGATACCCATTCTGTCTCAATGAATTTGATTTCATCAGCTTTCTTAGTCCCGAGTGATGTCAAGTTCACCATAAATGACTTTTGAGATTTTGAGTAATAATCATATTTTACTTCGATTATTTTTTTACTAATCATATAATTGAAAATTGAATCATAACGATGATCCCAGGGACCTCTTATGTATTTAATCATCGGTGAAAAAGCACGTTCTTTTTCAAATTCCTCTAATTTTATTAATGAGCCCAAATATTTTTTTTTGCTTTTTTCAATAACTTTTTCTAGATAAAATGGGTAACGTATTAAAAAGTCGAGAAACGAGAATTTTCTTCTACCGTACAATGTGCTATGCGAAAAAAAGCCGCCTTTTGTATCTCCACAAATTCTAAGTAGTAAAATTATTCGATAGGCATGAAAATCATAATCGTCATCAGGATCTGTGTATATAACTTGTTTATCCAGAGGTGCCGTTTTCATTACTACTCGGTTTTCAATTAAAACCTCAAAAAATTCATTTACATTCGAGTTATTTTCTTCGTTCATCTTTATCACCTTCCAACCTATGCCATCGAAGATGACATTCGGCGGCCATTTGATACATCTGTGCGAACACAATTTCTTCATCAAAGTCAATATTTTTACGTAACTTTAAATCCTTAAGCAATAATTTTAATTCTTCTTGAAAAGATTTCCAAAATGTTCTAGCATCAAAGCCTTCATTTACCCCTTCATCATTATCAATTACCGTATTTGTACAAAGCATCTTTACCTTCGCCTCAAGTTGTTTTAAGGCAATGTGTTGTGAATTCAAATTTTCGAGCTTAAGTTTTTGAAGAAAAAGTAAATATCTGCATCTTAACTCAGTTGCTACACTGATTAAACTCTCTTGCATTTCGGGATCTTTAATATTGATCATTTCAATTTTTTTAGCTAATTTACTTTGTTTTTCCAAATCACTAAGCATAATCTGCTCTAATTCCTCTGGCTCTACTACTGGTAAGTCAATCATTGATACTTCAGTTTGTACGATTGCCGTTGCAGCTATCGTGTCTATTTTTTTGGTAAGTTTCGTGAGTGTTGTGTTGACTTCGCCAAATCCTTGCTGCAGAATCGTTTCAATAGCATCGAATCTGTCAATGAATACTTGCTCAATATTTTCTTTGATTTGTACTTCAGTCTCAGTAAATATTTCATTAAGTAATTCATTATCTAAACACCGGTCTTCTAATTCGGATTCTGTTGATTTTAAAAATATCTCTGATAACAGCCGATTGAAATATAGTTCAGTAGCCACTTTTGTGTTTATACCTTTTATTAATTTAATTGCTTCATCTTTCAATCTCTCTATGGACACTACAGGAGTAATAGAATCGAATGTCCACTTTATACTGAGGATGAATTTGGATAGTGTTTCAGTATCCATAATTTTGTCA
The DNA here is from genome assembly GCF_056400705.1 of Paenisporosarcina sp. P5_A11. Taxonomy (NCBI): domain Bacteria; kingdom Bacillati; phylum Bacillota; class Bacilli; order Caryophanales; family Caryophanaceae; genus Paenisporosarcina; species Paenisporosarcina sp. P5_A11. Next base: position 9,912 of record NZ_JBFUKT010000085.1, on the reverse strand, counting down.
TGCATTTCCCTTGAAAGATTTTCTCTTAATTGATGTTCCATTTTTAAACTGTCTATTAACAGTAGGTTCTTTTTCTTCGTAGCTGCGCTTTTTGATTTACTGTTTTCAATCGTGGTAATCTTTGTGGCAATATCCTTCAACAATGAGTTTTTGGCTTCCAGGGTTGTATTCATTAAAGTTTTTTGAATTTCAACAACCAAACTTGAAATCAATTTCATATTTGAATTCTTTATTGGTTGCGAAGAAATCCACTCATTAAGCAACTTATCATCGCGCGATACCTTAGAATTGGTTTCAAAGCAAAAGTGACCATCGTACTGGCTATTACTTACAAAGAGTATAAAAAAATTGTGTAATGATTTTGTAATGTCTCGATGGTTTAAATTAAAGACACTAGAGTAACATTTAACTTGCGTCCATTGAATAGCCATATTTTCCCGGTTGATTTGTTTTATGTCATCTTCAACCTCGCAGTAGATCCTGTTATCGATTCCACTTTTATAGTTGTTTAGCCATTGAACTAAGGTCTTTAAATATTGATATACAAAGCCTCTGTTTGTACCAACGGCATCAGTGTCTTTTTTGAAAATAATTAACTCACGCGACATGTCTTTTCCCCTTATGCGTTCTCGTTCCAAACAGCCTTTTCCCCAATTATAGTAGTTAACTAACATATTAGAAAGAATTCATTGTTAATAGAGTAATTTTTATCCAATATACAACTTTAATTTCAATTAAATATGTATTTTTTGAAAAAGAGAGTATGGTTCAAACTATGGACCGTGAAAGGAAAAATAATATAACCAAACAAAAAAAGGCTACGGACATCATCGTAACCTTTTTTCACTTTCTGATTATCAAAACGGAGTTTCTTCTATATAAATAGTGTTTTTACATCTAAGCATCCAATTCTTGCTCAAGTTTCTCCTTATTGGTGAGATTACATTGAATATTCATTCCTAAGGTGCCTTAAATTGAGTCGTGTCTAACAGAAACAATATTTGCCCAACAATTAGATCATTTACGTTCCAAATAGCGATAGATTGTTGTTCGAGAAACGCCCCATCTTTCCGCCACATCTTTAATTGGTATGCCTCCATCAATAAGAGCTTTCATCATTTCAATATCTTTATCTCTGTATTTCTCTGGACGTCCGCCAAGTCGCCCCCGTGCTTTAGCCGCCACTCGTCTCCTGCAGCAGAACGTTCTTTTCGTTCAAGAACTGCCTACTTAAACGTTTAGTAGATTAAAAAGGAATGTTCCTAAATAAAAAGGCACAATCCTAAAAATTGTTTATAAAAGGTATTCCAAATCGGTTGAAAATCTCATATATGAAATGAGTTTCTTCTATTATATAGGTTAACTATAAAGATTCTTCATACTCTCTGACTAGTTTATAAAAAGTAGTCTTTTTCACACCAATTTCCTGCATTGCCTTAACTGCCGTTATCTCTTTTAATTTCCATCGATCATATGCTTGTTTAAACTCCGCGGTAACCGTAACCTTTGGTCGGCCAAATACTATGCCGTTTTGCAAAGCAACATCAATTCCTTCACGCTGCCGTTTACGAATACGCTCTCGTTCCTCTTCTGCCATCCATGAAAGAATCTGTAATACAAGATCCGCAATGAATGTTCCTAGACTGTCTTTATATTGAGTCGTATCGAGCAAGGGCATGTCCAGCACAACAATATCTGCCTGGATGTTTTTTGTGATGTCATCCCACTCATGCAAAATTTCTTCTTTATTCCGACCAAACCGATCGAGCGAATGAATATAGAGTACATCACTTTTTCGTATAATCCGTTTTAGCAATTGATATTGAGCTCTTTCGAAATCTTTACCACTTTGTTTATCCATGAAGATGTCCCGTTCACTTAGACCTAATTTTTTCATGGCCTCTAATTGTCGACCTTCGTTTTGATCCTTGCTACTAACTCGTATGTATCCGAATTTTTTATTATCCATTTATTTACTCCTCGTTTGGGATTTCTATCTTTTATTCTATCAAAAACGTTCGTAAAAGTATGTGTGAAATAGAGGACGTTCGAAAATTATTTTTATAGTTTTACGAACTATAAAAATGACTAATTACTAGCATTTTAAAACAGTTCGTAAAAGTGTACTTTTACGAACTGTTATATTTAACTTAGTTTAGAAATCTTTTCTATTAGCTCAAACTATGTTGTGGAAATTTTTAGTATAATACAGAAAGATGCGAAAAAGGAGATTACTAACTTTAGATGCATAACAAATGATTAAAGGGAAGACTTTTTGACAGGTTGATAATCTGCTTTTTCAATTATTGAAGTAAAACTTAAGGAGAAAAACGTACATTAATATTATTTAGGGGGAATCTTGTGAGTGTATTATTAACTTTAACTCATAATAATGAACACATTCAGTTCCATAACGATAAGCTTGGAACAGTGGGAAACACCACTTACAAACCTGAAATATGGAGTGAGTTAAATAAGGTAACTTGGCGGGTTAACGAAGAAAAATTTAAAGAAAAAGAAATAACATATATTTACACCGGTTCTACTAAGCTTGGGCATCGAAAGGAATTACATCAAGTGGTAATGAGACTTTGGTATGGAGATGAAGATTTTGAAGTAGCTTATCAGGATAAGTATATAATCGAACATCATAATAATGATGCCTTTGATTGCAGAATTGAAAATATGTCATTTGCTTCTAAAGATTTGAATTTGGCTAAAGCTCATACTTTTGATAAAAATCAACCTCAACTGGTTATGCGAGTAGCTGTCAATTTTTATAAAGATTTTGATTCAAAGCAATATCAAATAACGATATTCTTCACAGACAATTACAAACTATTAATGGATGGAAACTCTGTTTATATTGAGAGATTGTACCTTGTTTATTCTAATAATTTTAGATTGGTATATACAGATGCCAATAGAGTAGTAGATGAATTACTCGAAAATAGTGAAATCCTATTTAGATTGTTATCACCTGAGAAGATATCTTACAAAGAAGCACTTTTTTATGTGCGTAACGATGGAGAAGAAGTAAGTGGTCTCAATTGGATAACAGATGAATCTGGGCAAATGATTGTAGTTGTAGGAAATGATAGTAAGGGAAAAATGTTTATACAGAGTATACCACCGAAAAAAGACTTATATTAACAATTTAAAACTACCGGTATTCAATTTTAGGTTACATATCATGCATTCCTGGAAGTAATAGGGGATGCCCATTAGTTGAAGTAGAAAGGAAGAAAAAATGCTTGGATCAGCATTTTTCTTCCTTTTTGTTTATATAAGCATCCTTAGGAGCTTACGACGATTTTTCTTTTTTCTTTGCTATCTGAACGACTATATATCGTACCCATGACCACCAGTAAAGCACCAAGATAATGATAGAGGGTAAGAGGTTCATCCAAAAAAACCGCTGATAGCGCATACCCGAAGACAGGTGTTAGAAATAAGAAGTTGTTTGCCTTCACAGCATCAATTTTGAGCAAGTAAAACCACAGGAGCATAGCTAGAATCGAAATCATAACCACCTGCCAAAATAGCCCGAACAGAAAATAGCGGTCAATTTGAATGTAGAAGTCCGGTTCGAGCAGAAAAACAAACGGAAGGGCAATCACACTTCCCAAAATAATCTGCCACGTGTTAATGACCACTCTCGGCAAATCCAACTGGATTTTTTGGAAATAGACACTCCCAATACCCATCGAAAGGATGCCAGTTCCTAAAATAAGCAGACCCACTAAAGTAGTGCGCAGCGAATCCAGATAAGGGATCAGTGCGATTAACAGGCCGGCTGCTGCAATGACCATTCCCAGTAATTCTTTCTTTTTCAATTTCCGTTTGAGAAAAATGGATGAAAGAAACACAACGAAAAAAGGATTCAATGTGATAAGCAAATTGAACATCGTCGAATCGACATAAGCTAATGCCATAAAAGAACAACCCACATACAAAGTGGTATTCAAGACTCCTAATACCAGTAGGTGCACCCATTCTTTTTTTCTCGGATAAGGATATGATTTTTTATAGAGGTAAACGAACAGGTATAAAATTCCTCCGGCACATACTAAACGTGTAGCAGCAAAAATCAGCGGTGTGGATGATACAAGGCCGATTTTTGTGGCGATCGCTCCTGTTGCCCAGATAAACGCGTATAAAATTCCGATGAATGTATGCATCTGCTCACTTCTTTCATGTAATCAATCCCTTCAAGTATAATAGGAGAAAATGGATTAATAAAATTGATAGATTGAATCAATGGCATCACTATTTTCGATGGATAAAAGGAATGGGGCATCCACCGTGGAAATCAGACATCTTATAACCTTTAAAACGATCACAGAAACAGGCGGCTTTACCAAGGCTGCAGATCAGCTGGGTTACGCACAATCAACGGTTACTTCGCATATCAAAGCCTTAGAGGAGGAATTTAACCAGCCCTTATTTGATCGGGTTGGAAGACAAATCATCCTAACTGAAGCCGGAAGAAACCTGTTGCCCAAAGTAAATAACCTGATAGCAGCATACGAAGAAGTGAGAGAAGCCATTTCCCTCAACGGAAAGGCAGAAGAAAAGATTGTCATTTCGGCTCCTGAAGCCTTATTAATTTACCGATTTCCTGCGGTAATCAAAACGTTCAAAGAACGGTATCCGAATGTCACGATCGAGTGGCGGCATTTAGATCCGCTGACAATCAAGCAGGAACTAACGACCGGAAATGCTAATTTAACGTTTCTGTTGGGCCAGAAAGTCAACGATCCAGCCATTCAAATCGAAAAGCTGGTCGATGAAAAAATGATGTTATTGGTTCCGAATGATGTTTATATGGATCAATCTAATTTTCTGACGGACAGCCACCTTCTTTTTACCGAAAGAGGTTGCAGTTACCGGTCGGTTTTTGAAAAGCTGATTCAAGAACAAGGGATTTCAGCAAAAGCGACGACCGAATTTTGGAGCATTGAAGCCATTAAGCAATCCGTTATCAGTGGTCTGGGCGTATCCATGCTGCCGCACATCACTGTAGAAAAAGAGCTGGCGGAACAGAAGTTGATTGGCATTCCATATGAAGTTGGCTTTGAGTTCGGAACCTATATGCTGCATCATACGAATAAATGGTTATCTCCGGGAATTAAAGGATTTATGGAAGTCGTTCGGGAATATGCGCAAGCATGGAGAGGGAACTAAGCGGGTTTTCTTGCCTTTTTGTTGTTATAGCAACTTCAGTTCTCTTAGTTTACATATGACCAATTATCGGAAGCAATAATAGACAAAGATTAAATACTATATCTTTAATAATCAGTAGTGTCGTGTTCAGAAAAGGACGAGTATTGGAACATATGCAATAAAAATTTAACGATCAATACGCTTACAAAGATAATAACGGAGACCAAATAGGTAAGACAAATGTTCAGAGCGTTGATTGAAATAATTCGATTCCTTGCAATGCCATCAACACAGGAAAATTTTTCTGTATAATTCTTTGATATGGGTAATCTAGGTCATAGTGCAGCCGGTGAAGCTTCCGAAGCTGACTGAAAACCTTATTGCATGAGTGAATAGGTTTTAGTCTCGGTATGTTCTGCAACAAGCGCCTGCTATGTTGTATTTCTTTTTTATAAAGCATCTTCTTAAACCCTTCTTTTGACATATTGTAAAATACGAGGTATCTTTGTGTATAGTATATTCAAATAATCAGATATACAAATATTTAAACACTAAAAAAAGAGAAGGTTGCATATGAAACGAAAACTTGTATTTAGTGGAAGATATGCTGGATATTCATTACAAGGTTTACAAAAAGATTTATTAGCTGGATTAATCGTAGCTGTCATAACAATCCCTTTAGGAATGGCGTTTGCAATCGCTTCTGGCGTTAAACCAGAGTATGGTATTTACACAAGCATCATCGGAGGGATATTAATTGCACTTTTAGGTGGATCCAAATTTCAAATTGGTGGGCCAACTGGCGCATTCGTTCCTATTTTATTTGGTGTTGTCATGGTGTACGGTTATGAAAACCTTTTAGTAGCAGGATTTTTAGCAGGTATCATCTTGCTATTAATGGGGATTTTTAAATTCGGCTCCTTGATAAAATTCATTCCTAAGCCTGTAACTATAGGATTCACTTCAGGGATTGCCGTTATAATTTTTGTCAGCCAAATAGCCAATTTTTTAGGATTAAAAGATGTGGAACAACATGAAACCTTTTTTAGTAATCTTCGAGAAATTATTATTCATATTCCTACCATAAATTTGTATAGCGTGTTGACTGCAATAATATGCCTCATCACCATATTACTTACACCCAAATTTGTCCCGAAAATTCCGGGACAAATTATAGGTTTATTACTTTCAACTGTGGCAGCCAGTTTGATTTTCCCGAATCAAGTAGCAACAATTGGTTCAACATTTGGAGAAATCCCAAATACTCTTCCCAACTTCCGGATACCTGAGATTACTTTCGAAAGGATCCAACAAATGGTTGTTCCAGCTTTTATCATTGCTGTACTTGGTAGTATCGAGTCATTATTATCGGCAGTTGTCGCTGATGGGATGACAACTAGTAAACATAATAGTAATCGGGAATTAATGGGGCAAGGAATTGCCAATATCATCACTCCTTTATTTGGAGGCATTCCGGCTACTGGAGCAATTGCTCGAACTGCAACCAATATTAAAAACGGAGCAGTTTCTCCTTTCTCTGGGATTTTCAGCGGGTTAATTGTTTTGCTAATCTTAATGCTTTTTGCTCCATATGCTTCGAATATTCCTTTAGCAAGTATGGCGCCTATCCTTATGGTCGTTGCTTGGAACATGAGTGAGCGAAAAGTTTTTTATCAATTATTAAAAACCAGATCGAGCGATTCACTCGTTTTAGTGGTTACCTTCTTCCTAACTGTTTTCGTTAATCTTACTGTTGCAGTTGAAGTAGGTCTTCTATTAGCGGGTTTATTATTAATAAAACGAATGAGTGATTCAGTTGTTACTGTAAAAGGTCTTCCAAATCCAAAACATAAATATGAAAAAATAGATGCTACTATGGTGTCCTCAATCCATGACTGTCCACAAATTAGCATTTATACGATTGAAGGTCCATTGTTTTTTGGAGCAGCACAAACATTTGAACAAACCATATTAAATGCCATTCACTTTAAACCTCGAGTGTTGCTGTTAAGAATGGGAAAAGTACCTTTTATGGATACCACAGGAGAAGCTTATCTAACCAGTATAGTTAAAAACTTTTCAAAAAATGGTATTGTATTAATATCTGGAATTAATCCTCAACCTAAAAAATTGATGACCAATACAGGTCTGGCTACTTTAATAGGAAAAGATCAATTTTTTGAACATACCGGAGATGCCATTAACTCTGCACTTCAATATTTAAATAAAGATACATGTCTAGGCTGCAAGCATTTTGCATTTAGAGAATGCACGGCTTTATCCAAGGGTACTCACGTGATAGAAGAAAAGTGAAGAAATACTTGATATCGTAATTGTCAGGATAGAAGGCGAGGAATTAACATGACCACTGAAATAGAGCAATTTAAATCCGAATTTTTCAAAGCGCTCGCTCATCCACTCCGTATTAGAATTCTTGAGCTGTTAGCTGAAGATGATAAAAATGTTAACGAAATTCAAACCATTTTAGGTAGTGAAGGATCGGCAGTATCGCAACAGTTAACCATCTTAAGGGCTAAAAATATAGTTATTGGAACCAAAGAAGGAAATCGTGTGGTCTATTCTTTAAGAGATCCGATGATTTCTGAATTGCTCCTCGTGGCTCGACAGATTTTTAATAATCACTTGGTTGATACCATAACAATTCTGGATAAATTTAATGCACCTTTAAATGAAGTAAACAAAAAATGATGATGCAGAAATGTAACAATGGATTAACCTTTACACATCAATAAGTCATCTATAAAAATTGGTATTGAAAACACTGTTTCTTAATTGAAACGGTGTTTTTTTATTTTTTAATTTCATCGTACACTTTATCAGCTGAAACATTAGGCGCTGTCAGTCTTAGAAAGATAAAATCCTTTTCATGTTCTGCTTTGATATATTCCATCAAGGTAGGTATCGGAGTAAAAATAGGTGAGCAACAGATCCATAGCAAATTCAATCCAGTCGGAATCCACTTCTTTAAATAGCTGGTTTAAATCAAAGGATTCTTCATATTCAAAGAATCGAGCAAGCGTTACAGCACTTGTTCATTTTTATTTAATGATTTCAAGTCATGTTGTTGTTCTTTTGATTCCACGTATAATCTAAGATTTGGGCATTTTGCCAGAATTTCCTTAGTCGCTTTTTTCATTTAAACTTCCTCCTCTTCTTGAATCATTCAACATTGAATTTAGTGGATCAAGATTTGTTGAATGATTCAACTAATATCCTTTTTCTTTTTAAAATGACTACAATATGTCCCAAGTAAATTGTCTGTCCTTTCTTCGTCATGAAAAAATGCACCCCCTAAAATAGTACCGTTCAAACCCGGGGGTTTTCAACGTCTATTCTAAGGGGTGCACTTCATTATTAAACTAACGCGGTCCAGGTATCTTTCCTCAGAAAACATCCGCAAGGTTTTGTTCAGAAAACCACGAGTTTTGTTACAACAGTCATTTATCATTCCACGATTATATACTTAATATTTAAAATCCAAATTGGATATTTAATATAGTTTAAAAGTACCACTCTATAGGATTTGCACTTGACATGCAAATTGATCATTAATTGTTAAAAATATGACTAATTACTTATTTTTTGTTTTAGTGGTAAATAATGGGCTTAAAATTGATGAAAATATATTTTGTTAAAAACCAATAACACCAAGGCTTCATCCGATTTTTATTACTTGGAACAAAACTTTATCTAATCTATTATACCTATATAAATAAATTGGGAAATAGTTACTAAATACCGATTCTGGAAAACTATGAATATTTTCGACAAATTGTGACAAAAAAACTATTGTCATTCTTATATAGTTTGTAGTAACAACATGAGATTCAAGATTTGCACCATTGAGACTGTTTACCGTTAGGGAAAGGGGGCAAGGGTGTTTTTATGTGGTCATTTTTAAGTAAACGTAAAAAGGGATTAGCTTCATGAAGTGTGAAAAATGGATAAAATTCAAGGGGGGAAAGAAGATGACGAAGAAAAAAAATTCTAAGAGGTCGTTCAGCATTGCTATGTCCTTACTCATGACGTTGTCACTAATTGCACCTGGGGTCGTGAGTGCGGAAACAACTAGTAAGCTTCATCAGTCGGTCAATAACACGAACTTAATGGCAAAAGATAAGCTAGAGCCTTACTACACATATCCAGGTGGAGAAATTGGTTATGATGATGGTACAGCTGAAGGTGCGCATGTTTTCTATGCAGCAGGAAATGCTAGGGCAGTAAAAATGTCTCTTCCTGAAGGTAAAGAAAATGGCCTTGTAACTGATGGCGTATTCCTCTTCGGGGATACGGAATGGCCTGTACCAGGTGGAACTGAATTTGCTGTAGAAGTATGGGATGCCACTGGTGCTGGCGGTACACCAGGTAAGAAACTTGCAGGTCCAATAGATGCCACTGCACTACGTAACGGTGAATGGACAGTAGTCGACTTAACTGAACATAACATTGTAGTGAATGGCGACTTCTACATGGTTTACAGACAAACATTTGCGAATCCGAACACTCCAGCCCTTGCAATTGATGTAAATGGAACAAATGCAAAAAGAAGTTACGAATCTGTTTCAGGTACATGGTCAGCTTTACCTGCAGCGGATGGAAACTACATGATCCGTGCACGAGTTAGTCATGAAGTAAATGCACCAGTTATTACTTCACCAACAGATGACTTAGCAACAAATGATCCAGCTATTACTATAGAAGGAACTGCTTCACCTACTACAACTA